>JAEXXW010000529.1 GCA_023405565.1 Pseudomonadota bacterium | reverse complement strand
ATCTGCCCCTCGTGCATCATGACCAGGCGATTACCGTGGCCGATCGCATGGTGCATGTTGTGTGTGACCATCAGTGTGGTGATCCGCGCGTTGTCGACGGCCCTGAATGTCGCCGTCATCACGGCTTCTGCGGTGCGCGGGTCGAGCGCCGCGCAATGCTCGTCCAGAACGAGAATCTGCGGCTTGAGCAGACAGGCCATGGTGAGGGAGAGGGCCTGCCGCTGCCCACCCGATAACAGATCGACACGGGTGTCGAGCCGGTTTTCAAGACCAAGCCCCAGCGGCGCAAGAGCATCGCGAAATAGCGCGCGGCGATTTGTGTTCACGGCCAGATTGAGAAAGCGGCTGCGCCCCCGCTTGTAGGCAATGGCCAGATTTTCCTCGACCGTGAGACCAGGCGCCGTGCCGCGCGACGGATCCTGAAACACCCGCGCGACACGTGCGGCACGCCGATGAACGGGAACGGTGGTGACATCGGCTCCGGCAATGGTGACAGTCCCCTCATCGGGCGCAACATCGCCGGCAATCGTACCCAGCAGGGTGCTTTTGCCGGCGCCGTTGCTGCCGATCACAACCGCGAAGTCCCCTTCGGCCAGCGTGAGGTTGACGCCATTCAGTGCCTTGCGTTGCGTGGACGTGCCGCGGTTGAACACCTTGGCGACGCCCGCAATTCTGAGCGCCGCCGTCGGCCCGGATGTCATTTCACCACGCATGTCGGGCATTTTGCGTAGGCTTCAGGCAGCGTCACCTTGAGTTTGTCGAGTTGTTGCTGGCTGACCACGACGGAATGCTCCGCCGGCGTCGGAACAGTCGGCTTGATGTCCGTGACCTTCGTGCCCTTGAACAGACGGTCCACCATGCCTGCTGCTGTCGCGCCGATGGCAGGGAAATCGACCGAATAGGATGCCAGCATCTCGTGTTTCAGCACCGGCGCGGGCAAACCATTGAAGGCCGGAATACCCAGTCGCGCCGCAATGGCGCCGATCTGCGCCGTTGCCGGCTGGAACAGGTTCGACGGAAAGACATAAATCGCATCGACCTTGCCGGCGAAGGTTTGAATGCGCTGGGGAATGTCGTTGGTGTTATCGACGCTGGCCAGCACCAGTTCGAGACCATGCTTCGGCGCGGCCGCAACCAGCTTTTCACGCAGGGCATTGTCGGCGTCGTCACCAGGATTGAACGGCACACCGACGCGCTTGGCATTCGGCAGCATCTCCTTGATGAACTTGAGCGTGCCATCCATGTCGACCAGGTTGGCCGCGCCGGTCATGTTGGGGCCGGTCTTGTCCCAGGCCGGGATGACGCCCGCGACAACCGGATCCTGAATGGCGGCAAACACCACAGGGGTTGCCGGATCGGTGAACACGCGGACCGCGCTCTGCGTGACCGGGGTGGTGATGGTCACGACCACGTCGGGTTTGTCGGCGGCGATCTTCGTCAACATTTGCGGGATGAGGTTGCGCTCCCAGTTGACGTGCGTGAACGTGATGTTGACGTCCTTGCCTTCGGTATAGCCAAGATCCTTCATCTTGGCCTTGAAGCCATCGACGACTCCCTGGAGCGCGGGATGCTCGCCGAAGCTCGTGATGGCGATCTTCTTGGTCTGCGCGCTCGCTGTGCTCATTGCCGCGATCAGCGCCGCAGCCATTGTCGTCAAGAACAATTGTTTCACTGCAACCTCCACCCTCAAGAAGGACGCTGGCCAAACCCGCGTCGAAAAATACTAAGCCGTGCTTTCGCGTTCCAAAGACATCAGAAATCTGCGGACCAGATGATTGAAAAGGTCTGGCTGTTCGATATTCATCAGATGCCCCGCCTGCGGCATGATCTCGAGCACGCTGCCCGAAATTGCGGCGGCCATGGCTTCCATCTGTTGCTGCGGCGCGACGCGATCATGTGTGCCGGCGACAACCAATGTCGGAACAGCAATGTCCTCCAATGCAAGAAACGGTGCAATTGCCAGTCGTGCCGGAAGCACCTTGCGATAGGAATGCGGCCGCAGGCTTTCCAGGCTGTCGCGAATACTGGCGCGGGCCTCCGGTGTGACAGAAGGTCCCAGCAGCCGCGGCAACAACGAGTCGGCAAGCATGGATGCATTGCCCGTCTCCAGCGGTTTGCTTCGCTCCTGCTCGAATTGCTGACGATCCTCGAACACCGGTGCGGACCCTGGCCGACAACCGATCAATCCAAGACTTAAAACACGTTCCGGCGCATCGGCATAAAAGGCCTGTGCCACCAATCCGCCCATCGACAGCCCGAAAAGATGGCAGCGGTCGATGTTCAGTTCATCGAGAACGCGACGGGTATCCTCGACGAAATCGAAGAAATTCAGCTCTCCGTCCACATCCTCGCTATCGCCATAACCGCGGAAATCGAAGGCGACGCAACGATGGCGGCCCGAAAATGCTTCCATCTGCGCAGCCCAGTTGCGGCGATTGCCGCCAATGCCGTGCAGGAACACCAGAGGTTCTCCTTCCCCCCGGACATCGACAGCAAGGCGCGGCGGCAAGCCGGTCAGATGGTATGCACTCGCATTCATGCGAAGATCGTTGCACGCGACGAGATGTCGTGGAAGTATCGACTCGATGCCATCCACATAACTTGAAGTTATGTCCGAGTGAACTCCGCCGCCCTCGATTATTTTCTGGTCGCCTATCAGCATCGCAGCATCGGCAAGGCTTGCCGGGAGCTTGGGTTGTCGCAACCTGCTCTAAGCAAGACCATCCGCCGGCTGGAGGATGAATTGCGCGTACCGCTGTTTCAGCGCACACCCGTCGGAATCGAGCCGACCAGCTACGGCCATTCGCTGGCGCGCAGGGCCAGCATTATCCGGAATGAAATCGGCCGGGCTTTGTCCGAGATCGAGACCCTCCGTGGTCACATGGGCGGCGAAGCGCGCATTGGCGTCGGCCCCGCTCTCGCCGCTTCGCTGGTGTCGGAACTGCTTGCCGCCTTCCTGCGCGATCGGCCGCAGATGGTCGTCCATTTGCAGGAAGGCCTCTACGAGCCATTGTCAGAAGCCGTGATGACAGGTCGCTTCGATTTTGCCGTGACGACACGGCCGTCCGCGCCAATCCCCGCCGATCTGTCCGCAACACTGCTGTTTAAGGACCATTTTGTCTTTGCGGCATCGGCAAAACATCCATTGGCAAAACGGCGCAAGCTCCAGCCGAGCGATCTGCTCGACTACCCATGGGTGCTGCCGCCCCGCGGCGGGCTGCTCTGGCCGCGGGTTGTCGACGTCTTCGAACGCGTGGGACTTCGTGCTCCCGAGCCGCAGGTCGAGACCAATTCCAGCGGCTGCATGATGTCGCTTCTGCGCGCGGGCGCCTTTCTCAGCCTTGTGCCGCAACATCTGGTCGACCACGGGGTCAAGCGGCGCGAGATCGTCGTGCTCCGCGTCAGCAATCTCGCGTTCGATCGCGACGTGATCGTTCTGCGGCGCGCAGATTCTGCTCTGGCGCCAGCGCCGGAAGCCTTCCTCGCCTATCTGACCGAAGCTCTCGGCAGCAACTGAAAGCAAGATGCAATGACTGACCCTCGCAGGATTGTCGTCACCGGCGGCGCGACCGGCATCGGACGTGCCTGTGCACTCGAATTCGGACGCCTCGGCGAGCACGTCTTCATCCTCAACCGCAAGCGCGATGCCGGTGAAGCGGTGGCGGATGACATCAGGGCCTTGGGTGGCAAGGCGGAAGCGATTGCAGCCGACATCACGGATCAAGCGTCACTGGAAGCGGCCTTCGATACGATCGGCCGATGCGATGTGCTGGTGAACAGTGCCGGCACCATGTCGCAGGCCCCGTTCGAACAGGTGTCGCAGGGTGAATTCCAGCGGCTGCTGTCCGTCAACCTGCAAGGCCTGTTCGTGTGCTGTCAGCTTGCGGTGCGCGATATGCCGACGGGTGGACGGATCGTGAATGTGTCTTCGCGCGCCGCCCTCGGCGGACGCGGCATTGCGCATTACGGTGCCACCAAGGCCGCCGTGAACGGGCTGACAC
>JAEXXW010000049.1 GCA_023405565.1 Pseudomonadota bacterium | reverse complement strand
GGCCTGGGATATCCTGACCTTCGCCGCACCGCCCGGCGGTGAGGACAAGATCACCGTGCAGACGACACGCGATCGCCTCAACAGGGCGCCTGAATTCAAGGACGGCAGGCCTATCACCGTACTCGGCGCGCGCGACGAAGCCGCGAGGACGCAATTCACCTTGAAGGCTTCGGAGTGGTGAACTGTCGGCGGTAACCGACGAACGCAACAATAATATCCGCGGCAGAAATCCTGCCGGGATAAAAGCGCGTGAGCCTGAAACACCGCCGCCTCCGCCGGCCTCCCCTCAGCCCGACGACCAACCACAGCCCTCGAAGAAAAGTTTGCGCGGACTCGACTGGTTCGTGTTCTGTGTCGCGGACGTGCAGACGGGCTTTGGTCCGTTCATCGCCGTTTATCTCACAAGCCAGAAATGGACACAGATCGATATCGGTCTGATCCTGACCATTGGCGGTCTTGTCGGTTTGTTCGGGCAGATCCCCGGCGGCATATTGGTCGATCGTGCGCGGTCGGAGCGACTTGTCGCCGGCCTTGCGATCCTTGCCATCGCCACGAGCGCGCTGATCTACGCTTCATTCCCCATCTTTGCCGCTATCCTGCTTGCCGCCGTCGTCCATGCGATGGCGAGTTGCGTACTCGGCCCATGCATCGCCGCCATCAGTCTCGGACTTGTCGGACACACAGCCATCGCCGACCGCCTTGGACGCAACTCGCGCTTCGCCTCCATCGGCAACGGCCTCACCGCTGCAACGATGGGGACTTTCGGCTATTTCTTTTCCCCGCAAGCCGTTTTCGTTGTCACCGCAATATTGGCAATGCCGACGCTATTTGCCCTCAGCCAGATTTCCGCCGCGGAAATCATTCCCGACCGCGCGCATGGCGGGACGACCGCAAAATCTGACAGAGCGGCCATCTCATTTGCACAATTGTTGCAACATCGGCCACTGATCGCGCTCGGTTTTTGCCTGATCCTGTTTCATCTCGCCAATGCTGCATTACTGCCATTGATGGGCACAGTCCTGACAACGCGATCAAGCGAATGGGCAACCGTTCTCATCGGTGCCTGCATTGTCGTACCGCAAATCATCGTTGCCGCCATTGCACCAAGTGTCGGAGCGCGTTCACGCAGCCTCGGCAGCCGTACGCTGTTACTGATCGGCGTTGGCGCATTGCCGATACGCGCACTTTTATTTGCGATTGTCACCGATCCTTACCTCCTCGTCGCTGTGCAAGTCCTCGATGGCCTCACCGCGGCCATCATCGGCGTTATCGTTCCTCTCATCGTCGCGGATCTCACGCGCGGCTCTGGTCGCTTCAACACGGGGCTCGGCATGATAGGAACAATGGCCGGAATCGGCGCTTCGCTCAGTCCGGCTTTGGCTGGCTTCATCGCCGATCATCTCGGCACGACAACAGCGTTTCTTTCGCTCGGCGCGATCGGGGCCGGCGCGCTGATAGCGGTATGGTTGCTGGTCCCCGAAACCCGCGGTGACAATCCGAAATAAAAAAATACCGCGCGGCAGCGGAACAATCCGCTGTCCTCCTCGTCCTCTTAGCGAGTCATGGCGCGTACGCTGATTTGCCTTCGCCTCGTTATTGAGCAGACCAGCTCGAAACCACAGGACCATTCATGGCAGGTGCCGCCCGCTACGCGAATAGCCCTTTTCTTTTTATGATGCACTATGTCTGCCGCAGACCGCTGGCGCATCTTGTGATTTTGATTGCTGTGCTCTCGGCGGTGGCGTGCTCGGTCCTGACCCAGTATGGCGTCAAAATCCTTGTCGATGTGCTGGCGATGACGCCGGCGACAGCTCCGGTCTGGACAGCGCTCGGCATTCTTGTCGTCCTCATCGCGGCGGACAACCTGCTGTGGCGTGTGGCCGGCTTTGTCGGCAGCTTCACGTTTGTCGGCGTGACCGGCGATCTGCGCCGGGACCTGTTCCGGCATGTGACGGGACATTCTCTCACCTTCTTCGCCGATCGCTTGCCTGGCACGCTGTCCAGCCGCATCACGGCGATTTCCAATGCGGTGTTTGCCGTCAGCAACATGGCGATCTGGAATTTGATCCCGCCCTGTGCTGCGACCTTCATCGCCGTCGCCCTGCTGGCAACCGTGAGCCTGCCGATGGCTTCGGTGCTGCTGGTCATCGCGAGCATTATGGTGTTCGCGATGTTCTGGTTCGCGGCCGCCGGCAAGCCGCTGCATCACGACTTCGCCGACAAGGCGGCTGGCATTGACGGTGAAATGGTCGACGTCATCAGCAACATGCCGCTCGTCAATGCCTTCGGCGGCCAACGGCGCGAGCACCGGCGGTTCGAAACGATCATCGAATCGGAAATGACGGCGCGTCGTCACAGCCTGCTCTATCTTGAGAAGCTCCGCCTCGTCCATGCGCTGGTGACCATTGTGCTTGCTGGCGGCGTGCTCGCCTGGGCGATCGTGTTGTGGCAACGCGGGACGGCCACGGCCGGCGACGTCGTGCTCACCTGCACGCTGGCGCTGTCGATCCTGCATGCGACACGCGATCTCGCCGTCGCGCTCGTTGACGCCACACAGCACATGGCACGGCTGTCGGAAGCCTTGCCGCTCCTTCTGGTGCCGCACGATCTCAAGGATCATCCCGACGCCAAGCCGCTGGTGCATCGTCCGTCGAGCGTTACCTTCGAGAATGTGTCGTTTGCCTATCCCGATGGCCGCCGCGTGTTCAAGGATTTCAACCTGCGGCTCGAGCCCGGCCAGCGCGTCGGACTGATCGGACCGTCGGGCGGCGGAAAGTCGACCTTCTTCGCGTTGCTGCAGCGGCTTTACGATGTGCAGAAAGGCAGCATTCTCATCGATGGTCAGAACATCACGCGTGTCACCCAGGAGAGCCTCCGCGAATCCATCGCCGTCGTGCCGCAGGACGTGTCGCTGTTCCGGCGCACGATCATGGAGAACATCCGCTACGGCCGCCCCTCCGCCACCGATCAAATGGTGCGCACCGCGGCGCATGCCGCGCGTTGCGACTTCATCGACAGCCTGCCGCAGAAATTCGAGACACTGGTCGGCGATCGCGGCATCAAGCTGTCGGGAGGCCAAAGGCAACGCATCGCCATTGCCCGTGCATTCTTGAAGGAAGCGCCACTACTGCTGCTCGACGAGGCGACGTCCGCGCTCGACAGCGATTCAGAGGAGCTGATTCACGAGGCGCTGGAAGAGCTGATGCAGGGACGCACGGTCATCGCGATCGCACATCGTCTTTCCACGCTCGACAGTTTCGACCGCATTATCGCGCTGGAAGGCGGAATGATCGCAGAGGACGGTCCGGCGGAACGGCTCTTGTTCAGCGACGGCATCTATTCGCGCTTTGCCAAACAGCAATTCGGCTTCGATCCGGGCAATGTCGTGCCGATCGGCCGCGAGCGCTCCAGAGGACGAAAATCGCGGCAATAGAGCGTTTTCGAGCGAAGCGGACACGGGTTCGCGTGAAGAAAACGCGTCAAAGATTCTAATCGCTATTCAGCCGCCGTGCGACGGACCGAGCGCACACCATCGGCCAGTTCCGACACGAGCGATGTCACCGCCTTGACTGTCGCGGCCGTCGCCTTGCCATCGGCATCAAGGCTCTTCTGGAGCCGGTCGATCAGGGCCGAGCCGACAACGACGGCATCGGCGCCTCCTGCGATGTCGCGCGCATTCTGCGCCGTTTTGACGCCAAAGCCGACGGCCACCGGCAATGTGGTGTGACGCTTGATGCGGGCCACCGCATCGGAGACGCGTGTCGCATTTGGCGTCGCCGCCCCGGTGATGCCGGTGATCGAGACATAATAGACAAAACCCGACGTATTCGCGAGCACGGTCGGCAGGCGCTTGTCATCGGTCGTCGGCGTCGCGAGACGGATGAAATTCAGTCCGGCCTTCAGGGCAGGCAAACACAATTCGGAATCTTCTTCCGGCGGCAGATCGACGACGATCAAGCCATCCACACCGGCGTCCAGCGCATCGGCGAGGAATTTGTCGACGCCGTAAATGTAGATGGGATTGTAATATCTCATCAGCACGATCGGTGTATCGCCATCGCCCTTGCGGAATTCGCGCACGAGCTGCAATGTTTTCTTCAGCGTCTGCCCGGCCTTCAGCGCACGCAAGCCAGCAGCCTGGATCGCCGGACCATCGGCCATCGGATCGGTGAACGGCATGCCGATCTCGATCACATCCGCGCCCGCTTTCGGCAGCGCCGAGATCACAGCGAGCGAAGTGTCGTAATCGGGATCACCCGCCATCATGAACGTGACGAGTCCGGCGCGGCCTTCGCGCTTCAAGTCAGCAAAGCGTTTGTCAATCCGGGTGGTCATAGGTCAAATCTCGGCCGAATTGATGCGAACACGAAATCGCAGGTGATCGATGATAACAAGAACAGCGATAGCAACGGCCAGATTCGCAAAGTAGATAAACGGAAACCCCAGCATTACGGAAATCAGGAAGCTCGCCCAGTGTTCACCCAGAATTTCCTGGGCGCATGCTGTATCGCCCACTGGGCAGGCGCCACCGCCAGGCATCGCCAAAGCGGCGCGCAAATTGACGTAGTCCAGCCAATTGAACAGTACATAGACGGCGGCAGGAAGCATGCTTCCGAGAAACAACGCGGCTATAAATTTTCTGTCGCGGATCATCAGAACGTGTCTCCGAGATGTTCAGCGACGCTGGCGAGATCCTTGTCGCCGCGGCCGGAGAGATTGAGCACCATCAGGTGATCCTTCGGCTTCTTCGGCGCGAGCTCCATCACTTTCGCCAACGCATGTGCCGGCTCGAGCGCCGGGATGATGCCTTCGAGCCGCGAGCAGAGCTGGAACGCTTCGAGCGCCTCGTCGTCCGTTGCGGAGAGAAACTTCACGCGGCCCATATCGGCGAGCCACGCATGTTCCGGTCCAATGCCGGGATAATCGAGACCAGCCGAGATCGAATGCGCCTCCTTGATCTGCCCGTCGTCGTCCATCAGGAGATAAGTGCGATTGCCATGCAGCACGCCCGGACGCCCGCCCGTGACAGACGCCGCATGCTGACCCGATGGAATGCCGTGGCCCGCCGCCTCGACGCCGAAAATCTCGACATCCTTGTCATCGAGGAACGGATGAAAAAGTCCCATCGCGTTCGAGCCACCACCGATGCAGGCGATCAGCGAATCCGGCAAGCGGCCTTCCGCCTGTTGCATCTGCATGCGCGTCTCGTTGCCGATCACACATTGGAAGTCGCGTACCATCATCGGATAGGGATGCGGGCCGGCGACAGTGCCGATGCAGTAAAACGTGTCGGCGACATTCGTCACCCAGTCACGCAGCGCCTCGTTCATCGCATCCTTGAGCGTCTTCGAACCCGACTGCACCGGCACGACTTCGGCGCCGAGCATCTTCATGCGGAAAACATTCTGCTTCTGCCGCTCGACATCGACCGCACCCATGTAGACGACGCACGG
>JAEXXW010000416.1 GCA_023405565.1 Pseudomonadota bacterium | reverse complement strand
CGGCCGCGATCATGGCGACAAAAAATGCCAAAGCAAATTTCATCTGGCGGAAAAGCGCAGTCAATGTGGACATCGTGTCCTCCCTAAATCGCCGTGTTGGTCCGGCGTTGATCAACTGGACAGGCGTTCGGTGATGATGGCGTCGTAAGCCTCTGGATTGAGAATATGCGGGTAGTGTCCGCCTTTCGGCAGCGTGCGGATATGCGCGCCGGGATAGCGGTCGTGCACGTCCTGACGCGATTGCGACGGGATGATCGGATCGTCCTCGCAATCGATGATGGTGATGCTCTGGGCAGGAAGCGGCAGTGGCGGGCACATGGTCGCTTGTGCGACGCCGACGAAGCGCGCCTTCAGGTTTTCTGCGCTCTGGCGCCCCGACAGCATGTCGAGCTGGATCGCTTTCAACTCGCTGTCAGGCGCCTGCTGCACGCGCTGCAACCAGAAGGCTTGCAGGTCTGTCGGCGGGGTGTTGGCGATCCATTGCGGATCGAATAGCGGATTGGAAAACAATTCGTTTGGCGTGACGAAGATATTGCCGAGGAATAGATGTTCGACACGATCGGCATGGCGTAGCGCGAAAAACTGCGCCCAATAGCCGCCGAAGGATGAGCCGAGCACGCTCGCACGATCGAGCTTGAGATGATCCATCAAACCGGCCAGACCGTCCGTGAGACGGTTCGGATCTGGTTCGGCGGGATAGCTCACCGAAATGAGACGATATTTCTCACCGAGCGAACGGATCTGCTTGAAGAACATCTCGCAGGTGCCGACCGAGCCCGGCAGCATGATGAGAACGGGACCTTTCGCAGCCGTATCGATATACGGCCATTCGACACCCGCAATCGTGACGGCTGCGAGCGATGTGGCCATATCCCAAGGCTTGCTGGCTGGCTGTTCAGCGAGTCCGGCTGACGACATGCTGTGATCCGCTATGCGTGCAGTGGACCGCGTTACTTCTTTTCCGGCCAAACGCCGGCGTCTTCGAGTTCCTTCATGGACTCATCGGTGAATTCGGCGCGCGGGCCGTCACCGCCGATGACGAACATCAGGATCGAGTCCTCGTTCGGATCGCCCTTCGTCACATTCTCGAAGCGGCGGGCGCAGCCGGCCGGGAAGGACACGACATCGAACGGGTTGGCATCGACATAGTCGACTTCACCCTTTTCGTTGATCCATGAGCAGCGCCACGTCCCGGTCATCGGGATGAAGGTCTCGTTGGTGTCGTGGTTGTGCATCATCGGGCCCTTGCCGGGCTTGGCGCGGCAATAACCGAGATTGAAGCCTTCCGAGATCTTGATTGCGGCCATGCGTGCAGCGTCGGCGCCGACCGGCGAGGTGACGGCATCGCCTTCGCCCGCCGGTGGCTGGAAGCCGATCACGTTGTAGAGCTTGCGCAGGGCGCTGTCGTAATTGCTGTCCGGCAGGCCGCCGTCATAGCCCTTCAGATCCTTGAAGAAGGCGACGCGTTTCATCATGTCTTCGCGGCGAAGGCCGAAACGGGGCAAGGTTTCCATCATCCATCTCCCTGATGTGCCGATTTTCATCGGTATTATTATAATTGAGCGTTTGGTCATTATTATTGACCAGTTGCTCAATATGTCAAGGCAAGCCTCGGGCGTTTTCCTGTGACAGTTTTGCTGCTATGCATTGCAGCGCGATGGCGCGAAGTGCCGGTCCGTAGATGTCGATAGCCTGACGATGAAGAAGACCGCGATTGTCCGCGCGAGGCGCAAAAGCAAATCCGTTGTGCGTAGCAGCAAGCCTCGCAAGAGCGGAGGCAAGCGCGTGCGCCTCAGCCCTGAGGCGCGCAGCGACCAGATATTGCGCGGCGCAATACGCTTCTTTGCCGATCGTGGCTTTCGCGGGCAGACACGCGATCTCGCCAAACAGCTCGGCATCTCGACTGGATTGCTGTTCCGCTATTTTCCGACCAAGGATGCACTGATCGATCGCATCTACGAGACATTGTTCGAAGGCCGCTGGAAGCCCGAATGGGACGATATCCTCGGCAACAGATCGCGCGATCTTCTCGATCGCCTGACCGAATTCTATCGCGACTATGCGAAGATGCTGCACGATTACGAATGGGGCCGCATCTATCTTTATTCAGGTCTGGAAGGGGCGGGCATTGCGCAGCGCTTCGCACGCCTTGCCACCGATCGTGCCTATGCGCGCGTGGTGGGCGAACTGCGTCGTGAATATGGACGGCCGGATCTGGCGACGCTGCCGATGAGCGAGCCGGAAATCGAATTGATGTGGTCGCTGCATGGCAGCATTTTTTACATCGGCATGCGCAAGTGGGTCTACAATGTCGGCGGCCCGAGTGACGTCGCCGGCACGGTGACGCAGATCGTCGAGCGCTTTCACGTCAATGCGCGGGATCTGATGCTGCAGCTTGCGATGCAGGATCGTGACGGGGTTGCGGCGCAAAATAAAAGGCCGCGAGTGAAGCGGCGGCTTTCTGTGTCGTGAAATTTGTTTGAGCAATTTCGGTCGATGTGGCTCTGTCATGCCCGGCCTTGTGCCGGGCATCCACGTCTTTCTTTTTCTGAAGCCAAGACGTGGATGGCCGGGACAAGCCCGGCCATGACGAATGACTTCGCGTTGGCGCTATTCTTCAAGATGCAGGCGCGCCTTACGCCGCAGCTTTCCGCATATGCTCGGGCAGAGCCATCGGCTTGTTGGCCGAATTCAGGAACTCGATGGTCATGAACACCATCTCCTTGTCGCCGAGATTTTCGAGGTCATGCACCTTGAACTCGCCGGCGCCGTAGGTTTCATGCCGGGTTTCACCGGGCTGATAGGTATATTCCACCGTCGTGCCGTCATGCACATGCTGACGTCCGCGCCCGCCGGAGACCGAAGTCCAGAAATAATCAAGTACATGGCGGTGGAAGCCGATGCGCTCGCCCGGCTGCAGGCGGATTTCCCACACCCGCACTCTTTCATTCTCTGAAAGAAGCCGGGAACCGACGCACGGATTGGGGGTATCGCGCTCGCGTTCGAATTCCCTGGCGATGTCGTCCGGCCAGGCAGAATGATCGGTCTTGAGTGCCGCTTTTTCCATCATGGACAATGCCATCACGGTTCCTCCTCTATATTATGATCCCGATAAATATAACAGGTTTGAGGATAGCGCCAATGCCGCCTGTAAAGCCGGACCGAAGAGAGCAGGGTCGCGCCATCGTCATAGGTGGCTCGATGAGTGGATTATTCGCAGGGCTGATGCTGCGAGCCGCCGGCTGGCAGGTCGATGTTTACGAGAAAGTGGAAGGGCTGTTGTCAGGGCGGGGTGCCGGCATCGTCGCGCAGCCGGAAATCCTTGAGGCTTTAAGCGCACTGGGGCTGGACACGCGCCATCTTGGTGTGCGGTGGAGAAGCGCAGGCTATTCGATTCATCGGGGCGCCTGCTGCTCGAAACCGATTGCCCGCAGGTGATGACGGCATGGGAGCGCGTCTATCGCATCCTGCACAATGC
>JAEXXW010000415.1 GCA_023405565.1 Pseudomonadota bacterium | reverse complement strand
GAACATCACAACGGCTGTTGCGAAGTTCAATACCGGCTTTCTACGCCACGAACTGATCGCCGGTGTCGACGTCAACAATCAGGACGACACACGCTTTGCATTGGAAAACGGCATCGCAAAGGTCGGTGGCCCTATTCTCAATCCGATCTTCAACTACCCCGGAAATGTCTACGTCAATCCCTTGGCCAATAGCGGGATCAAGGAATCTGAATCCTTCAATCTTGGTATTTTTGGCAGTGACCGGGTGTGGCTGACAGAGCAGTTCTCGATTCTGGGTGGCGTGCGTTGGGATCGCTTCAATTCAAAATATGCACGGACGGGATCGACCACCTCGACGCCTCCCACGACACCAGGCGTTTTCATCACGCCTGATCTGGAAAGCAACAACGAGTTCGTGAGCCCCAAGGCCAGCGCAATCTGGGAGCCGACGAAAGAGCAGACTTACTATGTGACATGGTCACGTTCATATTCGAACCTCGCCGGCCAGTATGTGGCGATGGACAATGTTCCGATCAACAATGCGACGCTGCAGCCGGAAGAAAACGATCTGTGGGAAGCCGGCCTGAAATACAGCATGTTGAACGGAAAGCTCGGCTTCACGGCCGCCTGGTTCCGGGTGGAAAAGAAGAATTCGGTGCAAACCGATCCTGTCAGCGGCGACGTTGTCCCGACCAACGAAACTCAGCTCGTACAGGGTGTGGAGCTGGGCCTGACCGGGAAGATCACCGATCAGTGGGATATCCAGGCATCGTACGCCTATATGGACAGCAAGATTCTGTCGGCCTTGCCGGCCAACGCGATAACCATCGGCAATCGTGTGGCCTTCGTCCCGGAAAATTCTGGTGCGTTGTGGACGACCTATGACGTCGCGCCCATGCTTAAGCTGCCGGGCAAGATGCTTGTCGGCGGCGGTATCTTCTACACCGGACAATATTTCACAAACTCGTTCTCGACGGCCGAGGTGCCGGGTCAGATCACGACCAATCTTTTGTGGTCTTACGAGTACCAGAAGTATCGTCTGGCTCTGAACGTCTACAATCTATTCGACGAAGTGACGTATGACGCGGCCTTTGCCAACCGCGCTGTGGTCGCTGCCGGCCGCACCATCACGCTCACCGGCGGCGTAAGGTGGTAAGGTAAGGCCCACAATCTGATCGGGCCCAGCCGCCCGACATAACGCCAAGGGGCGAGCGAAGGCCGAATTCACGGTCTCCGCTCGCTTCCTGATTCAGGTCATTGAATTGTTTGTGTAAGAGACGATGCTTGTTCACATCCCGCAGGTCCTGACCGCCAACGAACTTCAACAGATTCGCTCAATCATCGACGCGGAAGCCTGGGTCGATGGCAAAGCGACAGCTGGCGATCAGGCGGCAAAAGCGAAGTTCAACCTTCAGATTGCCGAAGGCTCGCCTGCGGGAATGAAGGCCGGCGACATCATCCTGAAGGCGCTCGGCCGCAATCCCACCTTCAATGCCGCGGCGGTGCCGTTACGCGTGCTGCCGCCATTATTCAATCGCTACGACGCCGGCATGAAATTCGAATCGCATGTCGATGGCGCGATCCGCGCTGTTCCTCATGCCGGAATCCGCATGCGGGCCGATGTCTCATCAACGCTGTTTCTCTCCGATCCCGACGACTACGACGGCGGCGAGCTGGTTGTTGACGACACCTATGGCTCGCATTCCGTGAAGCTTCCGGCCGGCGACATGATCCTTTATCCGGCCACCAGCCTGCACAACGTCACACCGATCACGCGCGGCAGCCGCTGGTCGTCGTTCTTCTGGACTCAATCGATGATCCGGGACGATGGCCGGCGCACGATGCTTTATGATCTGGATCTCGCGATCATGGAGGTTCGCCAGAAGCTCGGCGATCATGAGCGCGCGTCCGTTGCGCTGAGCAGTCATTATCACAATCTGCTTCGTCACTGGGCCGAGCTGTGAAGCCGCATCGGTCGGCGGGCGCTCAGGCAGAGCTGGTCTATTACACCTCGCTCCTGAAACTGTCGTCGGACGATATTCGCGCCAAACTCGCTGCCAGCCCGGAAGAGGCCGTACGCATCGCCTATGCCGCTGCCGTTGGCGGCAGTCACGCAGCTCAGATCACGTACGGGCAGTTGTTGCTCGACGGGCAGGGTGTTGCACGCGATCGTCCAGCAGCTTTTCGCTGGTTCGGTATCGCTGCCAAGGCTGGCGATCTCGACGGCATCAATATGCTGGGCCGCTGTTACGAACTTGGCTGGGGAACGCCAGTCAATCTCGGTGAGGCGAGGGCCTGTTATCAGCGCGCCGCCGCCCGGAATCACGCTTGGGCGCAATTCAACCTGGCGACGCTGCTGTTGCGGCACGAGGGCTCGCCGGGTGCCGTTGCCACAGCGCTGACATTGCTCGTCCGGTCGGCGCGGCAAGGCAATGCCAAGGCGATGAACATGATCGGCCGTTACCGGGAATTCGGCTGGACCGCTCCGGTCAATATCCCTTCAGCCATTCGCTGGTATCGCCGCGCGGCCGAAGGTGGGTGCTTTCGAGGTGCCGCGCATTCGGCGCGCTTCCTGCTGGAGCAGGGTAGAACGGACGACGCCTTGTCATGGTATCGCCACGCGGTGGAATGGGCGCCGGCAGATTTTTGTCGCGATCTGGCGACTCATCTCTTTAAGAGCCGGCATTCCGGGTTGCATGAGGTTGCACGTCTCGCCCTCCAACGCGCGGCCGAAGGCGATGAAGCCGAGGATCTGTTTGCCTATGGTCATGCGCTCGCTTTCGGACGCGGAGGGCCGGTCGATCTCAGCGAAGCAGCGGTCTGGTTGGCGCGCGCGGAAGCGAAAGGGATTCCTGGCGCATTGTCGTTGCTGGACGACATACGCCGCCAGTTGGTCTAGCCCAGAACCA
>JAEXXW010000382.1 GCA_023405565.1 Pseudomonadota bacterium | reverse complement strand
ACTTCTTCCTGTCTGCGCTGGGCGGCCAGGTCGCCGACCGCTTCGACAAGGCGGTGATCGCGCAGCGGCTGAAATTCGTCGAGATCGCTGTTGCCGCTATCGCGGTCGGCGGCTTCATCACGCATTCGCTGGTGACGCTGTATGTTGCGCTGTTCGGTTTCGGCGTGATCGGCGCGCTGTTCGGCCCGATCAAATACGGCATTCTGCCGGATCATCTCGAACGCCGCGAATTGCCGGCCGGCAATGCGCTGGTCGAAGGCGCAACCTTCATCGCCATCCTGCTCGGCACCATTGTCGCCGGCATGGCTGCGTATGGCGGCGGCAGCCCGATGGGCTTCTCGGCGCTGGTAATGGTCTTTGCGCTGCTCTGCTGGATTTCCAGCCTGTTCATTCCGCGCACCGGCGAAGCCGCGCCCAATCTCATCATCAACAAGAATATCGCCGTATCCACCTGGTCGCTCATCCAGCATCTGCGCAGCGACAGGCGGCTGTGGTGGGGTGCGCTGGTCACGAGCTGGTTCTGGCTTGCAGGCGTCGTTGTCCTGTCGCTGCTGCCGCCGGCGGTGAAATCCCTGCTTGGTGGCAACGAGGAAACGGTCACCGCCTATCTTGCGATTTTCTCGATCGCGGTGGCGATCGGTTCGGGCCTTGCGGCCTGGCTGTGCAGCGGCCGCATCATCGTGCTGCCGACCTTGCTGGGCGGCCTGCTGCTCGCCTTCTTCGCCGTGTTCATGGGCTACACGCTTTATGGTGTGACGCCGGCGACACAATTTGCCGGACCGCTTGAGATCCTGACATCGTCACGCGGCATCAAGGTTGCGATCTCCCTGATCGGCCTCGCCATCGGTGGCGGCCTGTTCATCGTGCCGGCATTTGCCGCCGTGCAGGCCTGGTCCGATGCGGATCGCCGTGCGCGCGTCATCGCCGCCGTGAACGTGCTCAATGCCTTGTTCATGACCGCCGCGACCCTGTTCGTCGCGGTGTTGCAGGCCAATGGCGTGACGACGCCGCAGCTCTTCATCGGTCTTGGTGTTCTCAACCTGCTCGTCGCCATTGTCATCGGCTACACCATGCCGACGCGGCCGTTCAATGATGCCCTGTCGATCCTCTATCGCGCCTTCTTCCGCGCCGAGGTACATGGTCTGGACAATCTGCAGAAGGTGACGAGCCCGAATGTCATCCTGGCGCTCAATCATGTGAGCTTCCTCGATGCCGGCATCGCGCTGTCGCTGCTTGGTCGCGATCCGTTGTTTGCGATCGACACGACGATTGCGCAGAAATGGTGGGTGCGTCCGTTCGCGCGCATGACCCGCGCGCTACCGATCGATCCGCTGAAACCGATGGCGACACGCACGCTCATCCAGGCCGTGCAGGCCGGCGATACATTGATCATCTTCCCGGAAGGCCGGATCACCGTCACTGGCTCGCTGATGAAGGTCTATGACGGCGCCGGCCTCATCGCCGACAAGTCGGATGCGACCATCGTGCCGATCCGCATCGAAGGGCTCGAGCGGTCCTATTTCACGCGCCTGCAGGGCCATCAGATCCGTAAGCAACTCTTCCCGAAGGTTAAGGTCACGGTGCTGGAGCCGACCAAGCTCCATGTCGATCCAGACCTGCGCGGCAAGGCGCGGCGGCGCGCGGCGGGTGCTGCGCTCTACGACGTCATGTCGAACATGATCTACAAGACGACGCCGACGAATCGCACCATCCATCAGGCGCTGGTCGATGCCGCGAAAGAACACGGTATGAAGACGGTGGCGGCCGAGGATCTCGTCACCGGCTCGCTCACCTACAAGCGGCTGCTGCTCGGCTCGCGCATTCTCGGCAAGAAGCTGATGCCGCTCGCGCCCGTCGGCAAGCCGATCGGTGTGATGCTGCCCAATGCCAATGGTGCCGTGGTCACCATCTTCGGCCTGATGTCGGCAGGCCGCGTTCCGGCGATGATCAACTTCACCGCCGGCGCGAGCAACATTCTTGCCGGCTGTCGCGCTACCGGTCTCGATACGATCGTTACGTCGCGCACCTTCATTGAGCGTGGCAAACTGGAGCCGCTGGCCGAGAAGCTCGCGGCCGAAGTGAAGCTGGTCTATCTGGAGGATGTACGCAGCACGGTTGGCACCTTCGACAAGATCGGCGGTTTGCTGAACTACAAGAAGCCGCTGGTGCAGCGAAAGCCTGATGACTGGGCGGCGATCCTGTTCACGTCAGGATCGGAAGGCGTGCCGAAAGGCGTCGTCCTGTCCCATCGCAACATCCTCACCAATGCGGCACAGGCACGCGCCTGCATCGATTTCAACCGCACCGACAAGGTGTTCAACATCCTGCCCGTTTTCCATTCGTTCGGCCTGACGGTTGGGGTGATCTTGCCGATCGTGTCGGGCGTGCCGATCTTTCTCTATCCGTCGCCGCTGCATTACCGCACGGTGCCCGAACTGGTTTACGCCACCAACGCGACGATCATGTTCGCGACCGACACGTTCCTCAACGGATATGCGCGGGCGGCCAATCCATATGATTTCCGCTCGATCCGCTACATGCTGGCGGGTGCGGAGCCGGTGCGTGAATCCACGCGCCAGATCTATCTGGAGAAGTTCGGTATCCGCATTCTCGAAGGCTATGGCGTGACCGAAACGGCGCCGGCGCTCGCGCTCAACACGCCGATGTTCAACAAGTTCGGCACGGTTGGCCGGCTATTCCCTGGCATGGAAGCCAAGCTGCAGAAGGTCGAAGGCGTTGATGACGGCGGCCGCCTGCTGGTGAAGGGGCCAAATGTCATGCTGGGCTATCTGCGCGTCGAGAATCCCGGCGTGCTGGAGCGTCCGCCGGAGGGCTGGCACGACACCGGCGATATCGTCGCCATCGATGCGCAGGGCTTCATCGCCATCAAGGGTCGCGCCAAGCGTTTCGCCAAGGTCGGTGGCGAGATGGTGTCGTTCGCGGCGGTGGAAGCATTGGCCGGCGATCTGTGGCCGGAATTTATTTCGGCGGTCGTTTCCGTGCCGGATGCGCGCAAAGGCGAGCGGCTGTTGCTTTATACGAACAACGAAAAAGCCACGCGCTCCGATTTTATCGCCTTCGCGCGCTCGCGTCATGCGTCAGAACTGATGATCCCGGCCGAGGTGATCTTCAAGGAGAAGCTGCCGATGCTGGGCTCCGGCAAGGTCGATCTGCTCACCCTCGCCAAGACGGCGAAGGAAGAACGCGCGCAGGCCGCGCAACCGCGGCCGGTGGTGCCGGCTTAAAGCGATCACTCTCTCCGCTCATTCCCGCGAAAGCCGGCATCCAGTTTGTCGCCACTGGGTCCCCGCTTTCGCGGGGACGAGCGCATAAAGAGTGGCATTGCCATCAAACGCGTCACGACCGACCAAGTTCAGCCGTGACGCGGTCGGTCCGCCGGCTTGCCGCGGCCGACCTCTGCTTTTGCGGCTTCACAGCAGCGCGTCCCGCTTCGAACGACAGCAGCATCTTGCGCAGCAACTTCGCGAGCTGCTTCTGCTCCGCAGCAGTCAGACGATTCGATACCTCGCTTGCACACGCCGAATGCTCGGTCATCGCCTTATGCGCAAGGGTTGCGCCGCGTTTCGTCAAGGCAATCCGCACGGCGCGCCCGTCCGACGGATCGGGTTTGCGTACCGCATAATTCAGCTTCTCCGCGCGATCGATCCGGTTCGTCGTTGCACCGGATGACAGCATGCAGGCTTCATAGAGATCGGTTGGCCGCATGCCCTTGTCAGCGCCTGAGCGTTGCAGCGAGGCGAGAAGATCGAACATCTCCCAGGTAATGCCGAACGGCTCGAGCCACTGATCCATGGCCTCGCGCAGATGCGCCGAGATGCGCAGGATGCGGCCGACCGTCGCAAGATAGGCGAAATCGAGGTCGGGACGTGCCTGCATCCATTCCTGTGCGAACATATCGAGGGCATCGGCGGCTTGGTTTTTGTGCATCGCATGCAATCCAAACTATCTTGACTTGAAGATAAATGACGATCACGCTTCGTGACAGTCAAGTGAGTTTTGTCAGAAGACGTCTTTGACGGGACATAGACGATGTTTCATGTCGTGAACATCAGAACATGCGCGGCGGTTGTTGCGTCCGCATTTATCGCGTTTTGTGGTTCGGCTGTTGCCCAGTCTCCCGTTCCGCCTTCACCAATTCCCGACAATACGCCGCTCGGTGTTTCACGCGATCGCGTCGCGAAGATCGACAACATCCTGTCGCGGCAGCTTGTAAAGGAATTGTGGCCCGGTTCGGTGACGCTGATCGCGCGCCGCGGCGAGATCGTTCATTTCAGCGCGCATGGTG
>JAEXXW010000230.1 GCA_023405565.1 Pseudomonadota bacterium | reverse complement strand
CAGGACTGGCCGCAACGCCCCATCACACTCGTCCATGGTTTCGGAGCAGGCGGTAACGCCGATTCCATTTCCCGTGTGATGGCCAACGCCCTGTCAGCAGAGATCGGACAGCAGGTCGTTGTCGAAGCAAGGCCCGGCGCGGGCGGCAACCTCGCGTCGGAGATTGTATCGCGCGCTCAACCGGATGGTCACACGATCGTGCTGCTCACCGGCGGACACGCGGTTTCCGCTGCGCTCTATAAAAACCTGCGCTTCAAGCCGGTCGATGATTTCGCTTTCGTCTCGCTTGTGGCGACGTTTCCCTTCGTGATTGCCACACGGGCAGACAGCTCCATTACATCCCTCTCCGAACTCATCGCAGCCGCAAAGAAGGATCCTGACAAATTGACCTTCTCATCGGTCGGTGTCGGCTCGACACAGCATCTCACCGGCGAGCTCTTCAAGGACAAGGCCGGCGTCAAGCTGACCCACGTTCCCTATCGCGGTGGCATGCAGCCGCTGACGGACCTGATGTCAGGACGCATCGATCTGATGGTCGATACCATCACGGTGACTGGTTCATCCGTCAAAGCCGGCACGATCCGCGGTCTCGGCGTGACCAGCCGCGAGCCTTGGCCGGCGCTGCCCGACGTGCCGCCGATCGCAGCCACGCTGCCCGATTTCGATGTGCGGTCCTGGATCGGCATCGCGGCGCCGTCGGCCACGCCACCGGCAATCGTGTCGCGCTTGAATGCCGCCATCCGCAAGACGCTGCAATCACCGCAAGTCAAGGAGCAACTCGGCACTCTGGGTGTGTTGCCGGAAGCGACGAGCCCCGAGGGCATGCGTGACTTCGTCGTGCGCGAGATCGCTCGTTGGCAAGGCGTGATTGAGAAATCCGGTATCGAGCGCCAGTGAGAACAGCTGCGCCGTTATGAGCTTATGGGTCAGCGGTGCTGGACAGTCACGCCGCTGACATGCGCTTGAAATCCGCAAGCTTGTGACGCATCGAGAACCGACTGCGCCACCGGGTGCGTCAGCGCGCGCCGGTCATGAACGCTTCCATCCTCGTGGCGAGATGAACAGGCACTTCGTCCATCGGGTAATGGCCGCTATTGGGAATGACCTCGATCACCGCGTGCGGAAAGAGTGACGGAATGACGGCCTGCAGCATATCCGCTCGCACCCCACCGTCATGCTCGCCGGCGAGAACGAGCATCGGCGCCTTGGCCTTGTCCGCGCCAGCAGAGAGATCGTCACGAATGAAGGAGCGCATGTAGTTTCGGAACGCTTCGGGACGTGACGTCTCCCTGACGCGTTTCAGCAGGTTTGCCATCCAGATTTTCGACAGCCGATTTCCGGTCGAGACGCCGATGATGCCGAGCGCGGCCTCATCGTTATCGCAGGCCGACGCAAAGAAGTTGAACGTATCGTCGTCGAACGGCAGAGCAACGGCCGGCACCGGCGTCAACGCGACAACCGATTTGATGCGTGACCCACCGTCGATGGCGATTTTCTGTACCGCCTTGCCGGTCATCGAGTGACCGACGACATGAAACTCGGTCCAGCCGAGCTTGTCAGCCAGCGCAATCGCATCACCGGCAACTTCCGCGATCGTATAGTCGCCGCCGATATCCTTCGAATTCCCGTATCCGCGGATATCAGCGAAGGCATATGTGAAAGTCGCGGGATCGAGATGATCGACAAGGCCGGAATGGCCGCGATGGTCGCTGAACCAGCCGTGCAGAACGATGACCTTTTCCGGTCCGTTGCCGATGATCTTGTGCCACATCATCTGTTCTCCCCAGTCCCGCTTGCCCACCAACTTATGCCTCAGGATATCCTATTTCTTGAGGCCGGCGGCTGACAGAACCGTCGTCCACTTGTCGATGTCCTTGCGGATAAAGTCGGCAAACTCCTTCGGTGTGCTGCCGAGAGGATCGATCCCTTGCGCCCTCATGGCCTTAATCACAGTATCGGTCTTCAACGCCTCGTTAGCCGCGATCGACAGCTTGTTGACGATGTCGGCGGGCGTTCCCGCAGGTGCAAGCAGGCCAATCCAGATGCCGACATCGAACCCGGGCATTCCGGCTTCGTCCATCGTCACGACATCGGGCATGACGGCAGTTCTGGTCGGCTGTCCGACCGCAAGCGCCTTCAATTTTCCGTCCTTCACCTGCTGGGCGAGAGGCGCGGCAACGTTGAACATCAGGTTGATCCGGCCAGTGAGAAGATCCGCTACGCCCTGCGCGGCACCACCCTGATAATGCACGGCCATGATCTTGGTGCCGGCTTTCTGGTTGAACAATTCCGTCGCGAGATGGCTTGCCGTTCCATTTCCGGACGTGCCGAAAGTCAGCTCGTCGGGATTTTTCTTGGCAAACTCGATCAGCTCTTTGACATTGTTGGCGGCGATCGAGGGATGCGCCACGAGAACATTCGGCACGACGCCGAGCAGCGCAATCGGCTCCATGTTCTTGGCAAGGTTGAAGGCGGAGCCGGTCTGCGCCGGGTTCAGCGTCTGCGCCACTGTCGCCATGAACAGCGTGTAGCCGTCCTTGTCTGCGCGGCTGACAGCATCGGCCGCAAGCATCGAGCTGTTGCCGGGCCGATTTTCCACCACAACCGGCTGCCCCAGCACTGTCTCCATGTGCTTGCCAACGAGACGCGCCAAGGTATCAGCGGTTGATCCAGGTCCAAAGCCGACGACGATGCGGATCGGTCCGGTTGGATAATTTTGCGCAGCGGCAGGGCTCGCTGCAAATGCGCAGACCGCCAGCGCGGCAACCGCGAGCTGGCGGATTTTCGACAATGCGATCATCCCTTGGTTCCTCCTCAGCCACTTTTTTTATTTTGATGATTGGTCGGGCCAACGTTCCGAATAGCCAACGCGCAATCAAGTGTCTGTCACAAGACCGTGTGACGGCCTGCGCCCCGCAAGTAATGATACAGGCGTCGGTGAGGTGGGTATCGCTTCGGCGCCGTCGACGCGCGCACTTACCCCGAGCAAACAGAAGCAATGAGGATAAGGGATGCAGTCCGATCCGGCACGTCGCGCACGCGGCGCCAAGAAAATCGGCGAGATTTTGGGCCAGCCTCCGGAACAGGTCGAGCGCAATCTGGGTGATATCGCACCTCAGCTTGCGACCTATGTTCTGGAAACGATTTTCGGCGAGATCTATCAGTCATCCGTGATCGATTCCAGAACGCGGCAGATCGTGACCGTCACCGCGCTCGCAACCTTGGGAACGGCCGCGCCGCAACTGCGCACTCACCTCCAGGGAGCTTTGCGCTGCGGTGTCGCGCGCGAAGAATTGGTGGAAATCATGATGCAGCTCGTTCCGTATGTCGGCGTCGCCGCCGCGATCAATGGCGTATCGGCCTGCCGCGAGGTCTTCTCGGAAGAAGACCAGAAGAATACGAAGCCCTGAGAACGACCGAAGGATAAGCCATGCCGATTTGCAAAGGTGTTCGCGAGGTCGCCACGCTCGCCTGTCGTGGCGGCGGCCAGATAACCGTCGATAATGGCATTGCCTATATCGGCCACATGAAAGCGCCGAGCGGCACGTCCATTGTCGATGTGCGCGACCCGAAGAACCCGAAGGTCATTGCCAAGATCGAGATCGCGGAAGGGCTTCATTCGCACAAGGTGCAGGCCGCGGGCGGCATCATGCTGGTGAATCGGGAGATTGTCTCCAAAGAGAAAGCTGCAGCCAATGGTCAGCGCGGCGGCCTTGGCATCTACGATGTCAGCAATCCGGCTGCGCCGAAAGAAATCAATCGCTGGGAATGCGACGGTACCGGCGTTCACCGTTTCACTTTCGATGGGCGATACGCTTACATCTCACCTGAGATCGACGGCTATATCGGCAATATCGTGATGATCCTCGATTTCGCCGATCCGATGAAGCCACGTGAGGTCGGCCGCTGGTGGATGCCGGGGCAATGGCTCGCAGGCGGCGAGACGCCGACCTGGAAGGGCCGCCAGCATCGCTGCCATCATGCGATCCGCCATGAGAACCGGCTCTATGTCAGCTACTGGCACGGCGGCGGCCTCATTCTCGACATCAGCGATCTCGGCAAGCCGCGGCAGATTTCCGGCTTCAACTGGAGTCCGCCGTTTCCCTGGCCGCGTCATTCGGTCGTGCCGGTGCCCTTTCCGATCAACGGTCGCAATTATCTCATCGTCGCCGACGAGGACGTGAATCCGCTTGATGCTGACATGGCGCCCGAGCTTGCGGCCTTCATCTGGATGGTCGATGCCACGGATGAAACGCGCCCGATCCCGGTCGCAACATTTCAGGTCGAAGGCATTCACGGCAAACGCAATCCGGAAATGACCGGATGTCATCAGCCGGTGGAGAAAGTGCGCGGAACGGAGATCCCGGTCGCCTGGTTTGCGCAGGGTCTGCGGTTCATCGATTTCTCCAATCCGATGGCACCGCGCGAGAGCGCGCATTACATCCCCGATCTTCCGGCAGGATCAGATCGCGTCTCCAGCAACGACGTCTTCGAAGACGATCGTGGGCTCGTCTATCTGATAGACCGCATGGGTGGATTATCGATCATCGAACGCGTCTAGAACAATCGCGATCCGCCACCCCCCGCTTTCAGGGAGATACCTGCGCATTGGCTGAAAATGATTGCGGCGAAGCCGGTCCGGTCGAGAAATGCAGGGCCAATTAAGAGTGTGGGTCAGTGTATGGGTACGACAACCCGTCCCAGCTCAAAGCCCCGAATATCCGGCAATATTCAATGTGTTTGGCGGAGAGGGAGGGATTCGAACCCCCGATACCCTTGCGAGTATGCCGCATTTCGAGTGCGGTGCTTTCAACCACTCAGCCACCTCTCCAATGGGGGCCGAACAGGGCGGTGCCGCCCTCGGACGGGGCGTTGTTTAGCCAAGCCGACCGGCCGAAACAAGAGTCCTTTGCATCCAAACCGGCGCTATTTGCCCGCCGAGATGATCCGCTCGCTGTAAATCGGCACATTCAGGCCGCAAAGCTCAAACCGGGCCAGGTAGCCCATCAGGAAATCGTTCACCCCCATCCGGTGCAGCGTCACGACGTCGCCCGCCAGCAGCGCCCGCTTCTCCTCCGGTGTCAGGTTGTAGCGGGCCACCGCCGCCTCCGGGTCCGCCTTCATCTGCGCACGGAAGGCACGGTCCCGCAGCGTCTCCCGGCAGAGCCGGTCCAGTGCCAATACGTTCATGGCTCACTCCTCATGCCCAGCGCCAGCCTGCATAGGCGTGGCCGTTTTCCATCTGCTTGTCGAGAAAGTCCGGCTTGCGGCCATCGGTGAAGGCCAGCATCGCGATCCAGTTCAGCAATTCGCCGCCGACATTGCCGGCCGCATGCATGCGGTCCTCGTTCGCGGCGGCGATCAGCGCGTCGGTCTTGCCCTCCGCGAGATAGCCGCAGACTTCGTGCACCCATTCGGGATCAGGTACGCCATCGGTAAAGCCGAGGCGGATGCGCGGGCCGAACACCTCGAGCGAGAAACTCCCCGTTCCGATGATCGCGACGCGCAGATCCTCCGGATAGGCCTCGATGGTCTTGCGAATCTGCTTGCCGAGCTCGAAGCAGCGCTGCGCCGGCGGCAGCGGCGGCACATGCCCGCTGATGAAGAACGGGATCACCGGCCACTTCATATTCGGATTGACGAAATGCAGCGGCACCATCACCGAATGATCGACCGCGAAGTCGCGCAAGGTGGCAATGTCATAGCCCGCACGCACGCCCTCGTCGCGAATGCGTTCGGCGAGCCTGGGCGACGACGGCACGTCATAGACCTTCATGCCGCCGCGCGGCTCATCATTCGGCCCGCTGAAGCGCTCGTCGATACCGATCGCAAGAATGGGGAAATTGTCGAAGAAGAAGGTGTTGTAATGATCGGTGTCGAAGATCACGATCACATCCGGCTTCGCTGCGGCAAGCGAATCGCGCGCCTTGGCGAACATGATGCCGGTCGGCGATGACGGACCTTCCTCCTCGACCTTCGAGGGAAAGAACGGAGTATGCGGCAAACCATAGGCCGCAACGACCTGAGCCAAGAGTGTCTCCTAGTTTGTTTGTCGTCATGGCCGGACTTGTCCCGGCCATCCACGCCTTTAATTCAAGAAGAACGTGGATGCCCCGCACAAGGCTCGGCATGACCGTGACTACTTAATTCGCCTTGATCCCCGCGGCCTTCACCAGTTCGGCGTTGGAGATGATTTCCTTGCCGATCAGGTCGCCAAACTCCTTCGATGACATCTTCATCGGATCGGCTCCCAGCGCCGAGAGCTTGCCGGCGACCGCCGGATTGGCGAGCGCTGCCGAAATCTCCTTGTGTAGCCGCTCGGTGATGGCAGACGGCGTCTTGGCCGGTGCGAATACGCCGATCCAGAAATTATATTCCGAGTTCGGAAAGCCCGCTTCCACCGTCGTCGGCACATTCGGCAGCGCCGATGCACGCTGTGATGACGACACCGCGATCGCGGCCAGCTTGCCGTCATTGATCAGGCCGCGGGCCGGCGCCAGCGGCACGAAATAGAAATCGATCCGGTCGGCGATGATCTCGCGCAACGCGTCCGGCGCGCCCTTGAACGGCACATGCTGCGCCTCGAACTTGCCGGCGAGGCGGAAGCGCTCAGCATTCAGATGTGCGGCGCTGCCCGCTCCGGCCGATGCATAATTGAGACCGCCGCCCTTGGCTTTTGCTGCATCGACCAGCGCTTGCACCGATTTGTATTTCTCCGGCGCCACCACCAGCACATTGGCGAGATTGGCAAGCGGAATAACCGGCGCGAAATCCTTCTCCGTGTCGTAGGGCAGACTCGTATAGGTCGACGGCGTCACGGTATGCGACGACGAGTTGACCAGCAGCGTGAAGCCATCCGGATCCGCCTTGGCCACGGCATTGGCGCCGATGGTGCCGCCGGCCCCCAGACGATTATCGATCACGAAGGTCTGGCCAATCTGAGAGCCGACCTGTTCGAAGACGGAACGCGCGATGACATCGGTCGCGCTGCCGGCGCTGAACGGAATGATGACCTTGATCGGCTGCCCCGCTGGCCAGATCTGCGCCCGCGCGACGCTTGCCATCATGGTCAGCAGCAACAGCCCACACAACGCACGGATATGCGGCATTGTCGTCCTCCCTGGCGTTTGCTTTTTTTGATTTTTGTTTTGTATTGCCTGCGAGTCCTATACGGACTTCGCGCCATCGGCAGCCCTCGGTTTGATAGGCAAAATGCCGCATCCATCTCGATGCATTCAAAATGCGGCAGGTGATTTTTTCACGACCTGAATATGACGCCCTGAATCATAAAGCCTTTACACATCTCACCTACCAAGAACGTTCCATTTGCCCTTCGAGATTCGCGTGTTTCTGAAACGCATTACACTGGCGGTGAGGCTCAATCTGGCCGTCGCCATTCCCGTGGCGTTGGCCTTTGTCATTGCCGCTGCCGCTTTCCTTGGTATCTCCCTGGTTTCACGCGACGCCCGGCAGGCCATCGGTTCCGCGCGCATCCTGCAGGACGCCGCCGAGCTGTCCGTCATGGCCGAACGCATCGGCCGGCTGATTCGGGAGCCGGGCTCGCAGCAGGACGTGGAACGGCGCATCAAGCCGGAAACCGACCGGCTGCGGATGCTGGCCTCGCTGATGGCGGAGACCGTTACCCAACAGAACATGGCTACGGCCAAAAAAGTCGCCGCCGATGTCGCGGAGCTCGACCAGTTTGTCCTCGGCGCCATGCTGGCCCGCGGCAATATCACCGAGGCGCAGCACCTGATGCCCTCAGCCATGGGCGAATTTGCGCAAGCCGCCGCGCAATTCGCCGGGCTGCTGCAACGTCTGACCGGCAGGGATGCTCAAGAGCAAAC
>JAEXXW010000212.1 GCA_023405565.1 Pseudomonadota bacterium | reverse complement strand
GATGGATGGCCGGGTCAAGCCCGGCCATGACGAGGAATAAACCTTGGGCGATCCTTTCTGCGCATTACCAGCCCGCTGAACTGACGCGACTCACACACGAAAGATCCTTTTCAATGGAATTCATTGTTCTCGTCGCGCTGATCGCACTGATCCTGATGGTGCATGGTCTGCGCGGGCGCATGCGCGAACTCGACACGACATTGCGGTCGCTGGACGACAGGCTCGTCGATCTCGCGCGCAGGAGCGGACTCCCGATGCCGCCGCAAGCTGTGGCCGAGACGCCCGGTGCGCCGGTGAACATTCTCGATCCCGAGCCAGCGCCGCCCTCGCCTGTTGTCGAGGAAGCACCGGCGGCGCCCGAGCCCGAGACGACGCAGCCAGCGCTCGCGCGGCAGCAACAGGACGACATCGCGGCCTCTGCTCCGATCGCGGAAGAGCCCGCACCAGCAATGGCAGCCGCGTCAGAGCCGCCTGCAATGCCAGAGCCGGAGCCCATCGCGGCCGCCGGTGGCGGCGACGAGCCACCCGCGGAAAAGGCGCGCGACTATGCCGATTTCGAACGCCGCTTCGGCACGCAATGGGTGGTGTGGATCGGCGGCCTTGCGCTGGCGCTCGGCGGCATTTTCCTCGTCCGCTATTCGATCGAAGCCGGGTTGTTCGGACCGGGCCTGCGCGTTCTGTTCGGCGCATTGCTCGCGGCTGTGCTGGTCGGCCTTGGCGAACTCGCACGCCGCCGCGAAATCACAAGCGGCATCGCGCAGATCAAGTCCGCGCATATCCCGAGCATTCTCACCGCCGCCGGCACCACCGTCGCCTATGCCGACGTGTTCGCGGCTTATGCGTTGTACGAATTCCTGTCGCCGCCCGTAGCCTTCATCCTGCTCGGCCTCGTTGCGCTGGCAACGCTCGCCGCCGCTCTCGTGCATGGTCCGGCGCTGGCCGGCCTCGGTCTGATCGGCGCCTATGTGACGCCGGCATTGATCGGCGGCACGCAACCGAATTACTGGGCGCTGTATATCTATCTCGCCATTGTCACCGGCGCCGCCTATGCGCTCGCGCGCATGCGGCTGTGGCGCTGGCTGGCGATCACCGCGGCCTGCTTTGCATTGTTCTGGATGCTCGCCGGCCTGTTCGATGCCAACGCGATCACCGCGCATGCCTTCCACGCGATCGTCGGCTTCGCACTCGCATCCGCCTTCATCGTTGCAGGCTTCCTGTATGGACCGCCGGCCGAACGCGGACGCTTCGATCTCGTGTCCTGCGGCGTGCTCACCGGTTATCTGCTCGGCGCATTCCTGCTGGTGCTCGCCAACCGGCACGATGCCGTCGCGGTCATCACGCTGTTGGCGCTGTGCGCAGCAACCATCGCCGTCGCCTGGCGCAGCGAGGCGGCAACACCGGCGATTGCCGCCGCAGCCTTGCTGGCTTTGCTCGTCATCGGCCACTGGTCGACGTCGGATTATTTCGTCGTGCTGCATCAACCGGGCGGCCTGTTGTCGGGATTGCCGGCGGTGCCGCGGCTTGAGGGGATGCGGTTGCATCTTCTCTTTGGTGCCGGCATTGCGGTGTTGTTCGGCGCAGCGGGCTATCTCGCGCAGGGACGCGTCATACATCCCTATGCCGCGATCATCTGGGCGGCGACGGCGGTGCTGACACCGATCGTCACGCTGGTCGCACTGAATTACGGTGTCACGCTGTTCGAACGCTCGATCCCGTTTGCCACGCTCGCGCTGCTGCTTGCGGCGTTGTTCGGCATCGCCACCGAGACACTCAGCCGCCGCAGCTTTGCGCCGGGCAGCGCCGCGGCCGCGGCGATCTTCGCCTGCGGTGCCGTTGCCGCGCTCGCGCTCGCACTGACCTTCGCTCTCGAACGCGGCTGGCTCACCGTGTCGCTGGCACTGATGGTGCCGGGCATCGCTTACATTGCCGACAAGCGGCCGCTGCCGATGCTGCGTCAGCTCTGCATCGTGCTGACGATCCTGGTGATGGTGCGCATCGCCATCGATCCGCGCATTGTCGGTGACGATGTCGGTAAAACGCCGATTCTGAACTGGCTGCTCTGGGGCTATGGCGTACCGGCCTTGTCGTTCTGGATCGCCGGCATCATCCTGCGCAAACGCGGTGACGATTACGCATCGCGCAGCGTCGATGCCGCCGCGATCACCTTCACCGCATTGACGGCGATGCTGGAGATCCGCCACTTGATGAATGACGGCGATATCTACAATCCGTCAGCGGGCCTCGGCGAAACCGGATTGCAGGTCTCGACCGGACTTGCGATGACCATCGGCCTCGAACATGTACGAGCGCGCACGCACAGCATCATTCATGACATCGGCGCGCGCATCATCGGCACGCTGTCCTTCCTCGGCATTCTCATCAGCTTCGGTGTGTTCACCAATCCGATGTTCACCGGCGAACCGGTCGGCGGCATGGTGTTCAACACCATCCTGCTGGGTTACGGCATCCCGGCGATTTTGATGGCGATCCTCGCCCGCCAGATCCGCGACACGCGGCCGGCGCTCGTCTATCGCATCGCTGCGGTGACGGCGATCGTGCTGGCGCTTGTCTATCTCACGCTGGAAGTGCGCACGATCTTCCACGGCCCTGTGCTGATCGGCCAGCCGACCACTGATGCCGAGCTGTATACCTACTCGGCGGTGTGGCTCGCCTTCGGTGTGCTGCTGCTGCTCGGCGGCATCGCGCTGAAATCGCAGCCCGCGCGCTTTGCCTCGGCCGCGGTCGTGATCCTCACCATCGGCAAGGTGTTCCTCTACGACCTCGCCGGCGTGCAGGGCGTGTTCCGCGCCCTGTCCTTCATCTGTCTTGGATTGGTGCTGATGGGAATCGGCTGGCTGTATCAGCGGCTGCTGTTCACGCCGCAACGGGCGGAGGCGCCAAGCCAGAACTGAGAGGGGATCAGGCAGCAGGACAGCGCCACACGCGCTGTCCTGTCGACACGATCAGCGCGTGCTCGACCGCAATTCCGGCTTTTCGTCCGACGATGTCGAACCGGTGACCTCTGTTGCGGCCGGCAACTCTTTCTTCTCGACCGGCGTCGTCGGCGCCGCCACCGTATCCGGCTTGGCCTCAACCGCATCGGCTGTGGCATTACGGGCCGGCGTGCGGGAGCGGGGTTTCAGTTGCTGATGGGCTTCGGCCGCGGCGATCATCGGGCGATCGCGCCGCACGAAATCGCAATAGGCAAACCCAAGCCCGTTCACCGAACCGCGGAAGCTGTTGGCGCTGGTCTTGATCAGGGTGAAGCAGGGCTCGAACGGGACGCCTTTCACGGAGGCGCAGACCTTGTCGCCGACGACGCGGATGGTGTTCTGCGGCAGGACGGCATAGCGCATTGCCCCGTTTCCCCGGAACTGGATGGTGCCACCCACCGAGCCATTGTCGTTGATACGGCCGGCGCCGCGCGTGCCTTCGAAGCACGTATAGTGGAACATCTTGCCGACCACGAAGCTGCGTGCCTCCGCAGCGGTCAACTGCTGGGCGCTGGCAGGACCGGCCACAAAAACAGCCGCGATCAAGGCTCCATAACGCAACATGTGGACCCCCACTTACCTGGAAACAAAGGCTCTTAACCCGCCTCTTACCATAACGATCAGTAAATGTGCCCGAACTTCGTAGCCAAATGCTGAACAGGTTTACGCAATATTGACCACGATCCGTCCCCGGACACCTCCCCCGATGATATTGGGCGCTGTCCTAATGACCTGCCCGAGCCCGATTTCAGTAGTCATTGCGGCCAATTTCTGCCGATCAAGGTCGGTTTCGAGCCTTTTCCACGCCGCTTCACGTTTCGGCAGCGGGCACATCACAGAATCGATACCCAAAAGTGACACCCCGCGCAAAATGAAGGGCGCGACGCTGGCCGGTAAATCCATCCCGCCAGCGAGACCGCAGGCGGCGACCGAACCGCCATATCGTGTCATGGAAAGCACATTGGCCAGGGTGGTCGAGCCAACCGTGTCGACCCCACCAGCAAAACGTTCTTTGGCCAGCGGCTTCACGGGACCCGACAATTCCTTGCGATCGATGATCTCGGCAGCGCCCAGCCCCTTCAAATAATCCGCCTCCTGCACCCGGCCGGTGGACGCTGCGACCTGATAGCCAAGCCTTGCCAGGATCGCGACCGCCACGGAGCCGACGCCGCCGGCGGCACCGGTGACCACAACGGGCCCCTTGTCCGGCGTGATGCCGGCCTTCTCCAGCGCGACCACACAGAGCATCGCAGTGTAGCCTGCCGTGCCGATGGCCATCGCGTCGCGAGCGCTCATGCTCGCCGGCAAACGCACCAGCCAGTCACCCTTCACGCGTGCCTTTTGTGCATAGGCGCCGAGATGCGTCTCACCCATGCCCCAGCCATTGCAGATAACCTTGTCCCCGGGCTTCCAGTCCGGATGGCTCGATTGCTCGACCGTGCCGGAGAAATCGACTCCGGCAATCATCGGGAAACGACGCACCACCGGCGCCTTGCCGGTGATCGCAAGGCCATCCTTGTAGTTGATGGTGGAATATTCGACGCAGACGGTGACATCGCCATCCATCAGATCCTTCTCGTCGAAATCCGTCAGCGCAACCGACTGGCCGCTGTCGCTCTTGTCGATGACGATGGCTTTGAATGTGGGCATGTGTGCTTTTCTCTCGCGTCATTCCGGGGCGCGCGTGGCGCAAGCAAGTTTACGCAGCTTGCGTGAGCGTGAGCGTGAGCGCGAACCCGGAATCCAGAACCACATAAACCGAATTCGCCATTCTGGATTCCGGGCCGGCGCTTTCAGCGCGTCCCGGAATGACCATCATAGAGATTTCGCGCTTAGCTAAACAGCCGCCGCAGCAACCACCCGCGCGACCGGTTTTTCCTTGATCGGCAGATTGACCAATGCGGAGAAAATGCCGAGCAACATGAAGAGCCACCAGACCCAATCATAACTGCCGGTCCGCTCGAAGAGCACACCGCCCAGCCATACGCCGAGGAAGCCGCCGACCTGATGGCTGAAGAATACGAAGCCGGCCAGCATAGTGAGCCAGCGCGTGCCGAACATCAACGCCACAATGGCATTGGTCGGCGGCACGGTCGACAGCCAAAGGAGGCCCTTGACGGCGCCAAAGATGATCGTGCCGGTTGTCGTCACGGGAAGGGAAATGAAAACCGCTACCGCCGCAACACGCGCGAGATAGATTGCCGACAATAGATAACGCTTCGGCATCCGGTTCGAAAGGTAGCCGGCCGCAATCGAACCAACGATATTGAACAGTCCCACGACGCCGATCGTGAACGCACCGATATCGGCGGACAAACCGCGATCGACGAGATAGGCAGGCAGATGCACCGTGATGAAGAAGATCTGGAAGCCGCAGCTGAAGAAGCCGAGCACGAGATAGATATAGCTGCGATGACCGAGCGCCTCGCGAAACGCGTCCGAGACGGATTGCTGGACCGCACGCTGCGCCGGTGTTTCAACCTCGCGGGGGATGGCGAGCGCCAGAGAGAGCGGCACGATCAGCAGAACGGTGCCGGCAAAGATCAGCAAGGTGGTGTGCCAGTCGAACTGGGAATTCAGCGCGACCGCGAGCGGCGAAAACAGGAACTGGCCGAACGAACCGGCCGCCGTGCCAAGCCCGAACGAAAATGTGCGCCATTCCGGCGGCAACAACTTGCCGAATGCGCCGATCACGACGGTGAATGACGAACCAGCAAGGCCGAAGCCGATGATCACGCCGGCCGAGAGATACATCTCGTTGGGCGTGGACGCGAACGTCATCCAGGCAAAACCTAAGGCATACAGCACGGCGCCGACGCTCAGCACGAGCACGGGGCCGAAACGATCGGCG
>JAEXXW010000211.1 GCA_023405565.1 Pseudomonadota bacterium | reverse complement strand
GATCAAGATCGGTCAGGCCTCGCGTCTCGTGACCGGGGCGGAGCTGACACAGACGCGCAAGGCGCTGGCCGACGGCACGCTCGATATCGTTATCGGCACGCATGCGCTGCTCGGCAAGAACATCAAGTTCAAGGACCTCGCGCTCGTCATTGTCGACGAGGAGCAGCATTTCGGTGTGGCGCACAAGGAGAAGCTGAAGACGCTGCGCGCCGAAGTTCACATGCTGACGCTGACGGCAACACCGATCCCGCGCACCTTGCAGCTTGCCTTGACGGGCGTGCGCGATCTGTCGCTGATCGCGTCACCGCCGGTCGATCGTCTGGCGGTCCGCACCTTCGTTTCGCCATTCGATCCGATCGTGGTGCGCGAGGCAATCCTGCGTGAGCGCTATCGTGGCGGTCAGTCTTTCTATGTCTGCCCGCGCATCGAGGATCTCGCCGGCGCGAAGGAGTTCTTCGATAAGGCCGTGCCGGAGGTGAAGGTCGCGGTGGCGCATGGCCAGATGCCGCCGACGATGCTCGAAGACATCATGTCGGCTTTCTATGACGGCAAGTTCGATGTGCTGATCTCGACCACGATTGTTGAATCCGGCCTCGATATCCCGACCGCCAATACGCTGATCGTGCATCGGGCCGATCGCTTCGGCCTTGCGCAGATGTATCAGTTGCGTGGCCGTGTCGGCCGCTCGAAGATCCGCGCCTATGCGCTGTTCACGCTGCCGGCCGAGAAGCGCATCACCGCGCAGGCGGAGCGGCGGCTTAAAGTTCTGCAATCGCTCGATACGCTGGGCGCTGGCTTCCAGCTTGCCTCGCACGATCTCGACATCCGCGGCGCCGGCAACCTGCTTGGCGAGGAGCAATCGGGTCACATCAAGGAAGTCGGCTTCGAGCTGTATCAGCAGATGCTGGAAGAGGCGGTCACGAGCCTCAAGGCCGGCATCACCGAGCCGGTGGCGGATCAGTGGTCGCCGCAGATCACGGTCGGCACGCCGGTGCTCATTCCGGAGGACTATGTCGCCGATCTGTCGGTGCGGCTTGGTCTCTATCGCCGTATCGCGACGGTGGAGAACGAGCAGGAGATCGAGTCTTTCGCCGCCGAAATGGTGGACCGCTTCGGTCCGCTGCCGGACGAGGTCAAGCATCTCATGCAGATCGTCGTCATCAAGCTACTGTCGAAGCGCGCCAATGTCGAACGCATCGATACCGGCCAGAAGGGCGCGGTGCTGGCCTTCCGCGACAACAGCTTCGCCAATCCGGAAGGGTTGATGCGCTACATCGCCAGCCAGGCGCCCATCGCCAAGGTACGGCCTGATATGAAGGTTGTGTTCCTGGATGACTGGCCCAAGCCCGTGCAGCGTCTGCTCGGCACGACCAAGATCCTGCGCAATCTGGTGAAGATCGCCGAGAACCAGAAGGCGGCCTAACAGCGGAGTGAACGGAACGCGGAACTGCGGCTAATCTGAAGCCCGGCTTGCAATTGCGATGACGAGTGCGCCAACAATCAGCGTTGTCGCTACCGCGAACGTGATCTGCAGACCGGTGGCGACGGCGTCGGGATGCGCGGTTGTGATGTCGTGCGTTGCCGATGCAAGCGCGAACACCGCACCCATAACGGATGCGCCAGTAATAAGCCCGACATTGCGCGAGAGGTTGAGCATGCCGGATATGACGCCGCGCTGGTCCGGCCGGGTATCTTTCATGACGGCGGTGTTGTTGGCCGTCTGGAACAGCGCATAACCGGCGGTGACGACAACGATGGGGGCAACATAGCCCGGAATTCCTAATGTCGCAGGCATCACGGACAGGGCGAAGCATCCAGTCACTATTCCGACAAGTCCGACAATGGTCATGCGTGATGCGCCAAGACGGTCAGCAAGGTGGCCAGCCGGAACGCCAGTCAGGGCTGCAACAATTGGGCCGACCGACACGACGATCCCGACAACGGCCGCGTCGAGCCCAAGTGCACGCGAGAGATAGAAAGGCCCGACTATCAGCGTCGCCATCAGCACTGTTGAGACGAGCACGCTCATGGCAAGTCCTGCTCTCAGCACGGGATTGTGGAAGATGTCCAACCGGATCAATGGCGATGGTGCTCTCGTTTCGGCAATCAGGAAGAGAGCGGCTCCGAAAACAGCAGCCAAAAGGAGAGCCATATTGAGCAGACCGAAATGGCCACGCCCGATCGTCATGGCGAGTGCATAAGCTGCGAGCGTCAGAGCAAGCAGGAGCGTGCCAGTCACATCGAATCTGGTCCGGTCTGTTTTCTGCGCTGTGCGATCAACGGGCAGATAGCGATATGCGAGAAGAACCGTCAGGAGCCCCAGCGGTACGTTGAGGAGGAAGATGGCCTGCCAACCAAGGCCGGCAATCAGAACGCCGCCAAGTGATGGCCCAAGAGCTGTGCCGGTCGCGGACATCGTTCCGAGCAGCCCCATCGCGCGGCCAGTCTTGTCCTTCGAGACCGTCTCGCCGACGAACGCTATAGCGAGGGCCATCATGACGGCTGCCCCAAGGCCTTGGACCGCCCGGGCTGCAATCAATAGCCAGAGCGTGGGTGCGATGCCGCACAGGGCCGAGGCCAAAGTGAACAGGATTATTCCGGCCAGCAGCAGCCGCCGGCGACCGATTAGATCACCGAGCCGTCCGACGCTGACGATCAGGGTGGTGATGGCGAGGAGATAAGCAAGGACGACCCACTGGACATCCTGAAAGGGGGCGGCAAACGCCTGTGCCAATGTCGGCAGACCAACGTTGGCGATGCTGGTGCCGAGCGAGGACAGCAACATCGACAGTGAAAGGCAGGCGAGCGCCCACCGAACCGAAGGTGTCCGCTCAGCGCCCTCAGCGACAGCCTCGTCTTGCTCTGCAGGGATTGACTTCAGCATAAGCTCCGTCCTGGGAGACTCCCAATGGAGCCCGTCGGAAACATAGTCCCTTGTCCGACATGGCGGAACGCGCACTATTTGCACTTCACTCGTGCGTTTGACGCCACGTCACGTTCGATCTGTGATAGCGTCGATGCATGTCTGTCCCCGATCTCAATTTGCTTGTCACTCTTGATGTGTTGCTCGTAGAGGGCAGTGTTGCGCGCGCAGCCAAAAGGTTGCGGCTGAGCCCGTCAGCGATGAGCCGGGCGCTGGCGCGATTGCGTGAAACGACGGGTGATCCGCTTTTGGTCAGGGCCGGACGAGGTCTTGTCCCCACCCCCCGCGCGCTCGAACTCCGTGAGCGTGTGGGCCAACTTGTGGAAGATGGACATGCGGTCCTGCGACCGGCTGAAAAGCTCGACCTGAAGCGGCTCGTTCGCGTGTTCACGTTGCGGACGAGCGACGGATTTGTCGAGAATTTTGGACCGGAGCTTATCGCTCGCGTTGGCAAGGATGCTCCGGGCGTGCGGCTGCGCTTCCTGCAAAAGCCGGACAAAGACAGCGCACCGCTTCGCGAAGGAGCCATCGATCTGGAAACGGGCGTTGTGGGCAAGACGACCAGTCCGGAGCTGCGCGCGCAGGCCTTGTTCGGAGATCGCTTCATTGGTGTCGTGCGAAAGGGGCACCCGCTGAGCAAGAGTAAGGTCACGCTTGCCCGTTATGCCGAGAGCAGTCACATCGGCATTTCGCGGCAGGGACTCGACAAGGGGCCGATTGATGACGCGTTGAAGCCGCTCGGGCTGGAGCGCGAGATCGTCGCAACCGTTGGCGGCTTTTCAGCCGCGCTGGCTTTGGCCCGAGCTTCTGACCTGATCGCCAGCGTTCCCGAACGCCATACCGGAAACCTGCGCGCCGGAATGCACAGTTTTCCTCTTCCGGTCTCCGTGCCGGAGATTACAATCTCATTGCTCTGGCACCCACGGCTGGATGCCGATCCAGCGCATCGCTGGCTGCGCGGGTGTATTCGGGACATTTGCGGGGAGCGACTCGCCGCTTCATCGAGACGCGGAAGAGCGGCCAAGGGCTGAGCTGGGGTGCGAGCATGAACGCGCCGTTTGGCCGTCAAAGCGACCTGAGCTAACCCGCAGCCTTCTGGCTCTTGTCATTCGCTGCGCGCTGGATCACCGCGGCGAGTTGTTCAGGCGCCTGTGCGCCGGACAGCGCGAAGGTGTTGTCGACGATGAAGAATGGCACGCCCTGGATGCCGGCCGACTTCGCGGCTTCCACACGCTGTGCAACGACATCGAGATCCTCTTCGCTGTCGAGTCTCTTCGAGATCACATCGGCATCGAGCCCGACATCGGCGGCGGCCTTGACCAGTACGGCCTTGTCGGAAAGGTCGGCCCCTTCCGAGAAATAGAGCTCCATCAGCCGTTGCTTCATCTCGGCGGCCTTGCCCTCAAGCGCGGCCCAATAGATCAGGCGATGACTGTCGGTCGTATTGGGCTGCCGGTTTACCTTGTCGATGGCATAAACGAGGCCATCCTCTGCGGCCGCGGCGGAGACGCGTTGGGCGATCTCCTTGTAACGTTCGGGCGAGCCGAATTTCGCCGTCAGATAATGGTCGCGCGAAATGCCTTCGGCCGGGATCCATTCATTGAGGAAGAACGGGTGGTAATGCACCTCGACCGGGATATCGGGATTGAGCGCGATGGCCTTTTCCAGCCGGCGCTTGCCGATGAAGCACCATGGGCAGACGACATCGGAGACGACGTCGATGCGGACTTTATCTTGTTCGCTGGCCATGGCGGTTCCCGTAATTGATGGTCCGCCAGATGTAAGACGGCAGCTATTCCGCCGCAACCGCAGGAATGGTCACGCGGGAGAGGAGGCTGGCGACGGTATCGGCAGGCTTGCGGCGGGTCAGGGTGACGCGCGGGGTGGCCGCCGTGTGCGGATTGTCGGGCAGCGTCATCGTATGTTTGAGAACGTTGCTCAGCCGCCGGGTGACGGCCTGGGCCCGGCGCATATCGGTCTCGGCAAAGGCCACGAGGATGGTGCCGTCATCGTCGCAGCAGGCGAAATCGGCGCCGCGCATCAGTTTGCCGATGATGCGGGCGGCATCGTTGATCGCGCGATTGTCGAACCGTGCGTCGAAAGTGAAGCGGGCCACAGACAACCCGGTGGATCGCAGGTCCGCATCGCGCATGACACGGTCGAGTTCGGCGACAAACGCCGCGTGGTGGAGAAGGCCGGTCGCCGGATCGACAATGCCGTCCTGATTGAAGTTTTCCAGCATACGGCGCAGACGACGCTCGAAGGCGTGGAGCCGGACGAGCGGCAGGATCTTGCCGATGAGGCTTTGGGAATCGTCGGCGAAGACGAGATGGGGCAGTTCCCGTTCATCGATCGATAATTGATGGCCGATGACGCCGATCGGCAGATCGCGGAAGCGCGAATCCTCGGCGACCACCGTGAGGACCGCTTCGACGCTTTGCGGATGGAAACCATCGCCGATGACAAGGCCATCGGTGTCCCGGGTCTTCAGGAAGCGGGCGGCCGCTTCAATGGTGAGGACGCCGATCACGCCGGTATGCTCGCCGATGCCGACCGAAAGTTCAGGATAGGTGCGGCCCCGCCCGGCGAGGATCACGGTGGCGTCCTCGATGGGATCGGTGTTCGCCATTTTCGGTGCGTTTCGTCCGGCTGCCTGGGCCGCCTCGGTCCGGCGCAGGACACTCGCGTGCAGCGTGCGAACGCGCAGAACTGACGCAACACGTGCAGTCACGGCCGCAGGCGTCGCCTCGCGTCCAATCATCAAAGCTTCAGGATATGAAAGGATATCCTCGGGGCCAGCGCAGGCCACGACGGGCACGATTGGCGCTTTGCGGGTGATGTCGCGCGCCAGGCACGCGGCAAGCGCCGTGTCGGTCGCGGCACGGCTGTCGGCCAGGATGATGGCGGTCGGGTCGGCTGCGGCGATGGCAGCGGCCGCGTTCTCCGGGGACGTCTCAATGACGGGAAAGGCACCTGCTATCGAAATCGCTTCGAGTAGCCTGGGGGACCTGTTTTCCGCAACGACAACAATCGGTCCCTGCAATGACATCAACGCTCATCCCGTATTTCTATTTCACGGAATGGATAGCGCTGCGCGATTTAACGCCGGGTCAACGTGACTTCGGAAAAAGGCTTAACGTCACGACGGTAAATGATCGTGAAATGCATTTTGGATCAATGGGTTCAGGCCTGCTTCTTCAAGCTTTGAACGCAAAGATTCAGAATTTAAAGCATGTCCCGCGATGCGATATCCGCACAGCGCGTGGGGAAGGGCGGCCAGAACGCCTTTGCTGTCAATGGCACTGACACGTGTTTGCACGTCGTGCATCGCAAAGCGGTAACCACCGACCTGGATCAGGCCGGTGGGAGAGGCTGTGATGGTCAGCATCCGGTCATCCGTCACGCGACAGAGATAGCCGGTATCGACGATGTCGATGCCGGACGTTTCCGTCGGTTCAAAATCGTAGAAGCGAAGGGGTGACGCCGCGAGCGCGCCGGCAAGACCGAGTGAGCCCGATGGCGTTTGCGTCACGCTGCCAAGCGTGACGTCCTCTCCGTTATTCGTGATGACGATCGCGCCAAGCGGCCAGGAAGCCGCGCGACCGTTTGCCGGGCGAGCTTCGGCCAGCAGGCCCGCTTCGCCAAAAGCGACGACGTCGACAAGGTTTGGTGCGCCGACCGGCCATTGCGGCGATGCGGCCAGGCGTTCGGGCGAACGCCAGAGGGCAAGGACGGTTTGCACGGATGGATGAGCATCGAAGATGTCGGATTGTGTGAGCGCTGGCAAAAGCGCGTCAGGGATAACCAGGACATGGCCACCATGGGTCGCAATCTGCGCCACAAGGAGGTCCGGATCGAACGGATGGTGCAGTGCCAGCGTCCCGCCCGACAGAAGCCAGGACAGAAGTGTGGTCGTCATGCCGGCAAAGGATGCGGCCGGGATTGTCGAGACGATCACGGAACGCGGCTGGATGGCTGCGCGGTGTTGCAGCAGCAT
>JAEXXW010000028.1 GCA_023405565.1 Pseudomonadota bacterium | reverse complement strand
GTCTTGCTCCCTCTGCGAAAAGCGCAACAGCACCCTTAACGCTCGCCATGTCCGGTCCCGCAGCGGCTGCGCACGCCATTCGAGATGGCGCGGTACGCCATGTCTCCGGGGCCCGGCCGGCGATTGGCCTCGATGTCGGCGGGACAACCACGGACATCTGTCTCGTTGCCGAGGGTGCGGTGCTCAACTCTAATGAACTGAGGCTCGGTCGGCTGGATGTGCGCGTGCCGTCCGCGGATGTCACGTCCGTACCTGTCGGCGGTGGCTCGCTTCTTCAGATGGTTGGCGGATTGCTGCGTGTCGGACCACACTCAGCCGGGAGTTCGCCTGGGCCCGCCTGTTTCGGGCGAGGAGGTCACGCACCGACCCTGCCCGATGCGGCTCTGCTCGCAGGTCTGCTGCCCCCAAGACTGGGTGCCAATCTGATACTTGATCGTCAGCCTGCGCTCGATGCGATGATGAACGGACTCGGCATCGAGGAGCAGGATGCTCCGGCCATTTCGTTCGATGCTGTGAAGGTGGCCGAAGCCATGATGGCAGAAGCGGTCCGGCGCAAGGCGCTATCGCGCGGGCTCGATCCGCGGGACGCGGTGCTGGTCGCAGCAGGCGGCGGTGGCGCACTCCATGCCGCCGAGATCGCAGATCGTGTCGGATGCCGAACCGTGATTGTGCCGCGCGCCTCCGGCGTTCTTGCCGCTGGTGGCCTGATGCATGTTGGACTCTGCGAGCAAACAGAACGGCCGATCGACATGCCGCTTGAGCCGGCATCAATCAACATTCTGGCTGATCTCGCAGCCGAAGATGCCGCCCGTTTACGGCAAACACTGATGCAATGGTCGGGCGGCAATTGTACGGCGGCGGTACATCATGAGCTTGATGTCTGCTACCAAGGCCAGGGACACAGCCTGGCGATTACATTCGTTCGCGAACAGGACGACGCAATAGCTCTCGCGGCACGGTTTGACTCGTTGCACGAACGTGTGCGCGGCCACGCTTTCGAAACGAGGCGCCGCATTCTCGCATTGCGTAGCATCGCAACACTGTCTTTCGAGGACAATGCCGATCTAAAATTCGATACGGCCAGGAACAAAACACCGAACCATCCGACACAACAAAGGCTTCTTGCGACTGATCCGACAACATCGTGCCCGGTCTCGGAACGCACATCACTACCGGCTGGCGCGTGGTTGTCAGGTCCGGCGCTGATCGATGCAATCGACACCACAATTTGGCTGCCGCCGGGATGGCTGTGCGAGGTTTTGCCGGATGCCACCCTGTTGCTCACCGTTACGGACTCACCGGCATGAACGAACGTGACGCGATCCGCGCCGCGGCAGCGCATGAAATTTTCCGCATCTCGCTGGAAGGCCTCGCCGACCGCATGCAGGATTCGTTGCTTTGTGCCGCCTGTTCGGTCGTAGCGCGCGAAGGGATGGATTGTGCGGCCGCTTTATTCCTGCCGGACGGCCGGGTGCTCGCCCAGGCCAGTTCACTCCCGCTGCTGCTCGGTGGCATGATCCCTGCAGTGCGCGGACTCCTCGACGTATTCCCGGCCGATGCAATGCAAGAAGGCGACGGATTCCTGCAAAACGACCCATGGTCCGGCGGCACTCATCTGCCGGATATCATTGTTGTTCGCCCGGTCCGCGCTCATCATCATACTGTGGCCCTCGCGGCGACCATTCTTCATCATCAGGACGTCGGCGGCTTGGCGGCAGGGTCCGTTCCGCCCGACGCACGCGAGATATTCCATGAGGGTTTGCGCATCCCTCCCGTACAATGGCGACGACACGGTAAGGAAGATGCCGGCATCGCAGCAATTCTCGCCGCCAACAGCCGCACGCCCGATCTCCTGCGCGGAGATTTGGGTGCGCAATGGGCGGCCGTCTCACTGGGTGCACGGGAAATTGGCAACCTGCTCCGGTCAATGGGTCCCACCGCATTTGCGCAGGCGAGCGAAGCACTGCTCCAACACGCAGGCCAGATAACGCAAGCGGCATTAAGTCGGTTGCGGGACGATGTCGTCGTCGTCGACGATGCGCTCGATGGCGACGGATTGAGCGAAGAACCTGTGCCGCTGCGCGTCACGCTCCGCAAAAGCGGTGGCAGCGACAACCCGCGGCTTGAAATCGACTTTGACGGTTCGTCCCCACAGACAATCGGGCCGGTCAATGCCGCCCCGTCTGGTCTCGTCGCTGCGGCATTCGCAGTCATGCGCCATCTGGCTCCGGCGGCGCCGCCGAACCATGGCGTGCTCGCTCACATCACATTGAAACTGCCGGAAGGCAGCGTGGTCAACCCGCGCTTCCCCGCAGCGGTCAACGCGCGGACCGCGACGGTGAAGCTGGCATGCAATGCTATGCTCACTGCAATGTCACGCCTGGCCGAAGCCGATTCAGCCAATGCGTCGAATGGTGCTGTCGCGGTTGTTCTGTCGGCTGGCGGCAAGGATGCTGCGGGGCGTGGCTGGTTCTTCACCGAGATCATTGCGAGCGGCGCGGGTGGCGGCCCCGCTGGGCCAGGTGTTTCAGGAATTTCCACCGATGTCAGCAATGCGCGCAATCTGCCCGCAGAGGTATTGGAGACCACGGCCCCGATCCGCGTCGAAGCGGTGATGCGTCGCCGAGGCTCGGGCGGCCCCGGACGGCACGCGGGTGGTGATGGCATCCATCGCGCCTATCGGCTGCTGGAAGGCAGCGCGATGGTGTCCTACCGCGGCGAACGGCATAAGCGCGGTGCGTCCGGTGCGCAGGGCGGCGGCGATGGTGCGCCGTCTGCAGCCTGGATCGAGCGCAGCACCGGAGAAATCGAGGCGCTCGCATCCAAGGCACGCTTTGTCTGGAACGCCGGAGACCTGCTCGTCATCGAAACAGCAGGTGGCGGCGGCTGGCACTCACCCTCTTCATCTCTTGCACAAGGATCTTCGACATGCTGACGCGTCGCCAAGCATTGATGACTGGATTGTCCAGCCTGGCGCTGGCCACGAGCCATGTGACAACACAAGCGCAGACGCAGACCTGGCCGTCGCAGCCCATCAGACTTGTTGTCCCTTTTGCTGCCGGAGGCAGCACGGATGTGCTCGCCCGGCAGCTCGCGGAGGGGCTCAGAGCACGCCTCGGCCAGCCTGTGATTGTTGAAAATCGTGGTGGTGCCGGCGGCACCATTGGGTCGGACTACGTGGCCAAATCCGCGCCGGATGGATACACGCTGCTCATGGGTGTGACCGGCACGCATGGCGTTGCGCCGAGTCTTTTTCCGAACTTGTCTTATCAGCCACAACGGGACTTTGCGGCAGTGTCACTTGTGGTGACAGCTCCTCTGGTTCTGGTGGCGCATCCATCCGTACCCGCGAAAACCCTCGCCGAATTCATCGCACTCGCCAAGGCACAACCAAACACCCTGACTTATGGCACACCGGGCAATGGCACCTCGATGCATTTGACCGGCGTCATGTTTGATCTCAAGGCGGATACAAAACTCGTTCACGTGCCCTATCGCGGATCGGCCCTCGCCCTCACCGACCTTATGGCGGGGCAAATCAAGGCCATGTTTGGAGATCTGCTGGTAGTTCTGCCACAAGTCCGTGCCGGCACGATCCGCGCTATCGCCGTCACCTCGAAAAGCCGCAATCCGCTTCTTCCCGATGTTCCGACCATCGATGAAGCCGGGCTACCGGGCTTTGAAGTGCTTTCCTGGCAAGGCCTGTTTGCTCCGGCTGGTACGCCGCCGGCCATCGTTGACCGATTGAGCAAAGACGTTCGGGCGGTGATGGAAAGCAATGACGTGAAGAATTTCTTCGCTTCGCAAGGGTTTCATGTCAGCGGCAGCACACCGGCGGAATCCCAAGCATTCGTCACATCCGAAGTGGCGCGGTGGGCTGAGATCGTCAAGGCCGGCAATGTCCGGCCTGAATAAGCATCGTGCTGATCGACATCGCTGTGACCAACACACTGCGTTTGCGGCGGATGCCCGCACTTAGTCAATGACAGCAAATTTAAAGATACTGAACGCCATAAACGAGAAAAAATCCTCACTCCATGCCGAGAAACTTCGATGAAAAATCAGGATCTTCCAGGATCTGCGGCCCCGTGCCTTCCATGATGACGCGACCATTTTCGACCACATAGGCGCGGCCAACGAACTCAAAAGCCCGGTGGATATTCTGCTCCACCAGGACAATGGTCGTCCCCTCATCGGCAATAATACGAAGCGCATCAAAGACAGTGCCGATCACGATCGGCGCCACACCAAGGAAGGGCTCGTCCAGCAACAACAGCGTGGGTTTTGCCATCAGCGCTCGGCCGATAGCCACCATCTGCTGTTGACCGCCGCTGAGCTGGCCGGCAGGCTGTGAGCGCTTTTCTTTCAGGATCGGGAAAAGAGTATAGACCTTATCTAGCTGTTGTTTGACGGACTTGCGCGCTTCACGCGCGTAGGCCCCCATTTCAAGATTTTCTTGAACGCTCATCTGCTGGAACAGCCGGCGCCCCTCGGCCACTAAAGCAATCCCGCCTTCGACGTTCTGCGCCGGTGTATGACGGGTGATGTCCTTACCGAGAAACCGGATCGAACCGGATTCGGGCGGATAAAGCCCCATGATGGCACCGAGCGTCGTGCTCTTGCCCGCCCCATTCGCGCCGAGGAGACCGATCCGCTCGCCTTCCTTCACTTGCAGCGAAACACCCCATAGGGCAGTCATGCTGCCGTGTTTGACGACAATGTTATCAAGCTCGATCATGCGGCAGCTCCTCGCGTGCCGAAATAGGCTGCCTGAACACGCTCATCCTTGACTACATCGCTGATGCTGCCTTCCATCAGCTTGGTTCCACTTTCGAGCACGACGACCCGGTCGACGATCTCCGAGAGAGCCCAGAAGATATGTTCGACCCAAATGATCGTGACGCCATAGCGATCGCGCGCCAACCGCAACAGGCCGATGAATCGCCGCACCTCTGCCGGCGTCAGTCCCGACGCAACTTCGTCGACTAGCAGCAAACGTGGAGCACTGGCCAACGCACGCGCGAACTCCAGCACCTTCTTATCCTGCAATGACAGCTTGTCCGCCTGGATTTCGAGCTTGTCCCCGAGGCCGGCAAACTCCGCGAAGTACTGAGCCTCATGCAAAGCCTCCCGGTAGCCGCGAGGCTGAATGCCACGGAACATCAACGCGATCGCAATATTCTCGGTCACCGTCAGATCGCCAAACGGCCGGGGATTTTGATAGCTACGCCCGATACCAAGACGGGCCACCTCGTCACGACGCTTTGGCCCAAGTTTCACACCGGCGAGCGTAATCTCACCACCGGTCGGCTCATAAACTTTCGAGATGCAATTGAAGAGAGTCGTCTTGCCCGACCCGTTCGGTCCCACAAGACCGATCACCTCGCCGGGACGGACGTCGAAGCTGACATCGTTCACCGCAAGATTACCGCCGAACCGCATGGAGACATTCTGAGCCCTCAGTACGAACTCGTTTTCTGCAGCCTCGCTCTCCCGCTTGAAATCAAACAACGGCGGCTCTTTGCCTGGCTGGCTCGCAACCCGCACATGCTCATGATGCTCACGAGACAGAGGGGCCAGGAACGGAATTTTGCTGAGCAATTCAAGCCGCAGCAGTCCACCTGGA
>JAEXXW010000186.1 GCA_023405565.1 Pseudomonadota bacterium | reverse complement strand
GCCTTCCGCGACTGGATGAGCCGCGGCGACAACAACAACGCCACCGACAACAAGGCGATCATCGCCGAGACCGTGGCGCTGCGGGCCGAGCGCGCCAGGCTGCTGGGTTTCCGCACCTATGCCGATTACCGGCTCGACGATTCGATGGCCAAGACGCCGGCCCGCGTCCGCGACCTGCTCGGTGAGGTGTGGCCGCGCGCGCTCAATCGTGCGCTCACCGACCGCGATGCGCTGCAGGCGCTGGCCCAGGCCGAAGGCGGCAATTTCAAGATCGCGCCGTGGGACTGGCGCTACTACGCCGAAAAGCTGCGCAAGCAACTGCACGATGTCGATGAGGCGGCGATCAAGCCCTATCTGCAGCTCGACAAGATCATTGACGCGGCCTTCGACACCGCGCGCCGGCTGTTCGGTCTTCAGTTCAAGCCCCGGACCGACATCGCCGCCTGGCATCCTGATGTCCGCGTCTGGGAGGTGGCCGACGCGAAGGGCCAGCATGTCGCCCTGTTCTTCGGCGATTATTTCGCCCGGCCGTCCAAGCATAGCGGCGCCTGGATGACAGCCTTGCGCGAGCAGGAAAAACTGCGCGGCAATATCCGTCCGCTCATCATCAACGTGATGAACTTCGCCAAGGGCGGGGAGGGCGCGCCGACGCTGCTCTCCTTCGACGACGCGCGCACGCTGTTCCATGAATTCGGCCACGCGCTGCATGGCTTGTTGTCGGACGTCACCTATCCGACGATTTCCGGTACCAATGTCGATACCGATTTCGTCGAGTTGCCGTCGCAGCTCTACGAGCACTGGTTCGAGCAGCCGGACGTGCTGCGGCGCTTCGCTGTCCATTTCAGAACCGGCGAACCGATCCCCGAGGAATTGCTGTCGCGCCTTTTGAAAGCGCGCACTTTCAACCAGGGCTGTGCGACGCTGGAATATGTCGCGTCCGCGCTGGTCGATCTCGAATTCCATTCGCTGGAATCGGCCGAGGCGCTCGATGTCACGGCCTTCGAACGCAAGACGCTCGACAAGCTCGGCATGCCGGACGAGATCGTCATGCGGCACCGCTCGCCGCATTTCCAGCATGTGTTCGCCGGGGGCGGCTATTCGTCGGCTTACTACAGCTACATGTGGTCGGAAGTTCTCGACGCTGACGCCTTCTGCGCCTTCGAGGAGACGGGCGACATCTTCGACAGGACGACGGCGGAGAAGCTGCGCGACAATATCTATGCCGCCGGCGGCCGTCGCCGCTCCGACGATGCCTATATCGGCTTTCGCGGCAAGCTGCCGAGCGTTGACGCGTTGCTCGTCCGTCGCGGCCTTGTCGATGCCGTGCCGTCCGGGGAGGCGTGACGTCCAAAAAAGGCCGGGCATAGCCGTCGAGGACGGCATCGTTGATGACACCGTCCCGGCCTTTTTGTTTGCTCGTTACACTGATGTGCTGGGGTACAAGGAACGCCCGGACATGTGAAACGGCAATGGAGGAGACAATGCACGTCACGCCCTATCTGTTCTTTGAAGGCCGCTGTGAAGAAGCGCTCGATTTCTACAAGAAAGCGATCGGCGTCACGCCGGGCATGATGATGCGTTACGGCGATAGTCCCGAGCCGCCGCAGGGGGGCATGATAATCGACAAGGACAAGATATTGCACGCCGAATTCAAGGTCGGCGACACGACGGTTTTTTGCTCGGACGGAATGGCGCAGGGCCAGCCCAAATTCGAAGGTTTTTCGCTCGCGATTGCGGCCGACAACAAGGGCGAGGCTGAAACCAGCTTCAATGCACTCGCGGATGGCGGTCAGGTGGTTCAGCCGCTGATCGAAACCTTTTTCGCCCATAGCTTTGGGATGCTGAAGGACAAGTTTGGCGTCCACTGGATGCTCATTGTCAGCAAGCAGCCGGGTTGAATGGCCGCGCTTTGCGCGGGACCAATAACCTTACGTCTATAATGCGAGGCTGCGGATGAGCGCTTTATGAAACTCATCTGGGGCCTCGATCTGCAGTGAATGACCAGGCGCGGGAAACTCGATCAGCGTCGCATTGGGAAGCGCTTTCGTGGCCCGCCGGCGGCACCTTTGTCTGGGAGACGGTGCGGCGCGATCTGCCGCCCTTGCGGCTTGTCATCCAGCATGAGATTGACAAGAACGATCGATGACAATTCCCGCCGCTCGGATTTGAATTCAATGACCCCCTACACCTCCGGCCATCGCCGTGGCGTCACCGCCGCTCCCCACCATGCGGCTGCCGAAGCCGGGCGCCTCGTCCTGGCCGACGGCGGCAACGCGCTGGAGGCCATGGTGGCGATGGCGGCCAGCATCGCCGCCGTCTATCCGCACATGACGCATATCGGCGGCGACGGCTTCTGGGTCATTCGCGAGCCCAATGGCCGCGTGCGCGCCTTGATGGCGCCCGGGCCGGCCGGCGCCAATGCGAGCACGGCCTTCTATCGCGAGCGCGGCTATGACGCGATCCCGGCGCGCGGGCCTTTCGCGGCACTGACCGTGCCGGGTGCCATCGGCGGCTGGATGCTGGCCCTGGAGGCGGCAAAAGCGCTGGGCGGCAAGATGCCGCTCGATGTCCTGCTGGCGCCGGCGATCAGGGAGGCCAACCAGGGCTATGTCGTCCGCCGTAGCCAGCATGCGCTGACGCGCGACAAGCTCGGCGAGATGAACGAAGCGGTTGGTTTCGCCGATACATTCCTTGTCGATGGCAAGGCGCCGGCCGAAGGCGCGACGATGAAACAGACCGCGTTCGCGGCAACGCTCGATCATCTCGCCAAAGCTGGCCTCAGCGATTTCTATCGTGGCGATGTCGCACGCGAGATCGCCGCCGATCTGGAGCGCATCGGCTCGCCGGTGACGCGCGCGGATATTGAGAAGTATCGCGCCTATGTCACGGAGCCGCTGTCTGTGCCGCTGATGGTCGGCACGCTCCATAACTCGCCGCCGCCGACGCAGGGGCTGGCATCGCTCATCATTCTCGCGCTGTTCGAACGCCTGCGTGTAGCGGAAGCCGAAAGCTTCGATTTCGTGCATGGCCTTGTCGAATCCACCAAGCGTGCTTTCCGCGTCCGTGACCGTGTTATCACCGATCCGAACCGCATGGCCGAGTCGCTGGATCGCTATCTCAGTGCATCGTTCCTCGATGGCGAGGTGCAGAAGATCGATCGCAAGAAGGCGGCGCGCTGGCCGGCGCCCTATGGCGAAGGCGATACGGTGTGGATGGGCGCGGCCGATTCATCTGGGCTGGTCGTGTCCTACATCCAGTCGATCTATTGGGAGTTCGGCTCCGGCTGCGTGCTGCCGGGCACCGGCGTGCTGATGCAGAACCGTGGCGCCAGCTTCTCGCTGGACAAGAACGCCGTGAATCCGCTGGAACCGGGCCGCCTGCCGTTCCACACGCTCAATCCGGCACTGGCTACGCTAAAGGATGGCCGCATCATGGCCTATGGCACCATGGGCGGTGACGGTCAGCCGCAGACGCAGGGCATGGTCTTCTCGCGTCATATTCTTTTCAGGCAACCGCTTGCGGACGCGATCGATGCGCCCCGCTGGCTGCTGGGCCGCACCTGGGGCTCGACCCATACCAATCTGCGGATGGAAGCCCGCTTCGACGGCAACCTGATCGACCGCCTGTTGTCGGCCGGCCATGATGTGGAAGTATTGCCAGATGCCTATTCCGACACGATGGGTCATGCCGGCGCGGTGGTGTTGCATCCTCACGGGGTGATGGAAGCGGCGCATGACCCGCGGGCCGATCCCGGCGCATTCGGGGTCTGATAGTATAATCCTCGCCTCCATTCCGCCCTGTTCCGTGCTATGGTCGCAAGCGACATCCAAAGATTCAAAGCTGGAACCCATGCTTTCGAGAATCCTTCGCGTTCTCCTGTTGGCTGCCTGTGCCTTGCCCCTGGCCGTGACGGCGGCCAGCGCGCATCCTCATGTGTATGTCACAATGAAGAGCGAGATTGTCTATGACGCCGAAGGCCGGATGACCGGCATCCGGCATCATTGGACTTTCGACGACATGTTCTCGTCCTACGCCACGCAAGGGCTCGAATCGAAGCAGAAGGGCATCTTCACGCGCGAGGAATTGCAGCCGCTCGCCGAAGTGAATGTCACCTCGATGAAGGAATACGATTTCTTCACGCAGGGCACAATGAACGGCCAGAAGGTCGAGTTCGAAACGCCGGCGGACTATTTCCTGGAAATGAACGACCAGCTTCTCACGCTGCATTTCACGCTGCCGCTGAAAAAGCCGGTGCCGACCAAGAGTGTCGATCTGGAGGTCTATGATCCGCTCTATTTCGTCGCCTTCGAGTTTGCCGAGAAGGAGCCCATCACGCTGAAAGGTGCTCCGTCGCAGTGCAAGCTCAACACTGTGAAACTGGGTGACACGACGCAGTCGAAAACGCTCAGCGAAGCGCTGTTCGCGCGGCCCGATCCGAATGCCCAATTTGGTGCTCAATTCGCCAACAAGATTGCCGTGAAATGCTGACAGCCCGCCGGGCGCTGGCCTTCGTCCTGATGTGTGGCGGCGCGGCAATGGCCGTGTCCGTGCTTGCGGCCTGGATGAGCGATCCATCCTTCGCGCAGGGCAATCCGTTCGGCGCGCCACGCAATGCGCCACCGCCGCCGGATGGCGTTGTCGGCTGGATGCTCGCCAAACAATCCGAATTCTATCGCGGCTTGTCGGGGTCGATCCGTGCGGCGAAAGTGGATGGCAGTGCGGTCTGGTCGCTGTTCGGCTTGTCCTTTGCCTATGGCGTGTTTCATGCAGCCGGCCCCGGACACGGCAAGGCAGTGATTTCATCCTATGTCGTGGCGAATGGCGAAACCTGGCGGCGCGGCGTAGCGCTATCCTTTGCATCGGCTTTGCTGCAGGCATTGGTAGCGGTGGTCATCGTCGGCATTGCCGCTGTGCTGCTCGGGGCCACGCGGCGTGCGATGGATGGCACGGTGTGGTGGATCGAAGTCGTCAGCTATGGCTTGATCGCATTTCTCGGCGCTCGGCTGCTCTGGGTGAAGGGCCGCGCGTTCCTGAACGCGGTTGCCAAATATCGGGCAGGTGAGGCGGGCGCTGCGGATGTGGCGGCGCATCATCATGATCATGCAGCGCATGACCATGCTGGGCACGATCACGCAGACCACAAGCACGATCATTCCCATAAGCATGATCATGGGC
>JAEXXW010000178.1 GCA_023405565.1 Pseudomonadota bacterium | reverse complement strand
CAGATGCCCCGTCCGGAGAGATCCGGGCGGGGCATTTTCTTTGGGCATGTGGCGCTGTGACCGGCGCCCCCTCGCGGAGCGATTCGGGGCCGGACACCTGCCGCGTCGCGCAGCCACGGCGCGCAAGGGCCGATGCAATCCCCACCGCCTGGATCGTTTCAGATCCCCATCGGGAGCGGGTAAAATTTGGACGAAGGTGGCATAAGCCTTGCGAGTCCGGCCCCGACGAAGGCGCGCCCCGCGCCAGCCGGAGACCTCCATGCAGCCGACCCGCCGCTCTTTCCTGTCCTCTGGCCTCATCGCTGCCGCCCTGGCGCTGGCCGTGCCGGCCGCCCTCCCCACGGCGGCGCGGGCCGAGGCGCTCGACGACATCCTCAAGGCGGGTGTGCTGAAGGTGGCGGTGCCGCAGGATTTCCCCCCCTTCGGCTCGGTGGGGCCGGACCTGAAGCCGGTGGGCTATGACATCGATGTCGCCAACCTCATCGCCAAGGGCCTCGGCGTGAAGGCGGAGCTGGTGCCGGTCACCAGCGCCAACCGCATCCCCTATCTGCAAACGAAGAAAGCGCACATCGTCATTTCCAGCCTCGGCAAGAATCCCGAGCGCGAGAAGGTGATCGATTTCTCCGAGGCCTATGCGCCGTTCTTCTCCGGCGTCTATGGCACCAAGGATGCCGCCGCCACGAAGGTCGACGACCTCGCCGGCAAGACCATCGGGGCGACGCGCGGCGCGATCGAGGAACAGGAAATCTCCAAGACCGTCCCCTCTTCGGCCACGGTCAAGCGCTACGAGGACAACAACGCCACCATCTCGGCCTTCATCTCCGGCCAGGTCGACCTGATCGCCACCGGCAACACCGTCGCCGCTGCGATTGCTGAAAAATCAAAGGCCCGCCCGCCGGTGCTCAAATTCGTGATCAAAGACAGCCCCTGCTACATCGGCATGAACAAAGACGAGCCGAAGCTGATGGCAAAGGTCAACGAGATCATCGCTAAGGCGAAGACGTCCGGCGAACTCAACAAGATTTCGGAGAAGTGGCTGAAGGCGTCGTTGCCGGCCGGCTTCTGATCTCAAAGGCGAGAGTCCCGTCATGGGTTACACGCTCGTCTTCTCCGATCTGCTTCCCTATTGGGACGTGCTGCTGCACGGCCTGATCTTCACCATCGTCCTGACCATCGTTTCGACGATCGCCGGCATCGCGCTCGGCACGGCAGGCGCATCAGCGCGTGCGTTTGGCCCCAAATGGCTGGACTGGCTCGTCGGCGCCTATGTGGAGATCATCCGCAATACGCCGTTCATCGTGCAGCTCTTCTTCATCTTCTTCGGGCTGCCGGCAGCGGGCATCAAGCTGTCGGAAACGGTCGCTGCCTTTCTGGCGATGACCATTAATCTCGGTGCTTATTCGACCGAGATCATCCGCGCCGGCATTCAGGCCGTGCCGAAAGGTCATATCGAGGCCGGCGAAAGCCTTGCGATGTCGCGCATGCAGGTGCTGCGCTATGTCGTGCTCAAGCAGGCGTTCCAGAAAATCTATCCGGCCCTGTCGTCGCAGATCATTATCGTGATGCTGGGTTCTGCTGTGGTCTCGCAGATTTCCGCGGAAGATCTGACCTATGCAGCCAATTACATCCAGTCGCGCAACTTCCGCGCCTTCGAAGTCTATCTGGTCGTCACCCTGCTCTATCTTCTGCTCGCCATCAGCGCCCGCGCGATCCTGCGCGGCATCGGCCGCTGGGCCTTCCCGAAGGCGTAACGCAAAGGACCAGCGATGAGCGATTTTTCCTTCTGGGTGATCCTCTCCAACCTCCTGCTGGCGACGCGCTGGACGATCCTTCTGTCGCTGATCGCCTTCGTCTCGGGCGGCATTGTCGCTCTGGCCCTGTTGTTCGCACGCGTATCGGGAAAGCCATGGCTGGAGCGGCTGACGCGCTGGTACATCGAATTCTTCCAGGGCACGCCGCTCTTGATGCAGCTGTTCCTGTTCTTCTTCGGCGTCGCGCTGTTCGGCATCGATGTCGATCCGTGGATTGCCGCGTGGCTGGCGCTGACCTTCTGGACCTCGGCCTTCCTCACCGACATCTGGCGCGGCTGCGTCGAGGCGATCCCGAAAGGGCAATGGGAAGCCTCCGAAACGCTCGCCCTCACCTATGTCGAGCAGATGCGCTACGTGATCCTGCCGCAAGCCGCGCGCATCGCCATCGCACCGACCGTCGGCTTCTCGGTGCAGGTCATCAAGGGTACCGCGCTCGCCTCCATCATCGGCTTTGTCGATCTGACCAAGGCCGGCACCATGCTCAACAACGCGACCTTCCGGCCCTTCCTCGTCTATTCGCTGGTCGCGCTGATCTATTTCGCGCTCTGCTTCCCGCTCTCCTGGTATGCCCATCGTCTGGAAAGGCAGTTCCATGCCGCACGCTAAGACGCCGCTCGTTGATATCGTGGATGTACGCAAGAGTTTCGGCGCGACCGAAGTCCTGAAGGGCGTGTCGATCGATATCGACCGCGGCGAAGTCGTCGCGATCATCGGCCGCTCCGGCTCCGGCAAGAGCACCCTGCTCCGCTGCATCAACGGCCTCGAGACTTACGACTCGGGCGCCATTGTCGTCGATGGCATCGATGTCGGACTGTCGGCAAAGGACGGAAAGCTGCGCGACCTGCGCCGAAACGTCGGCATGGTGTTTCAGCAATTCAATCTGTTCCCGCATCTCACCGCAGCGGAGAACGTCATGCTGGCGCCGAAGATCGTCAACAAGGTGCAGCCGCTCGAAGCGAAGGAACTGGCCGCAGAGATGCTCGCCAAGGTCGGCCTGTCCGACAAGGCCGGCAATTACCCATCGCAGTTATCCGGCGGGCAGCAGCAGCGCGTCGCCATCGCACGCGCGCTCGCCATGCGGCCGAACGTCCTCCTGTGCGACGAAATCACGTCCGCGCTCGATCCAGAACTCGTCAATGAGGTGCTGCGCGTCGTTGAAAGCCTGGCGAAAGAAGGCATCACGCTGATCCTGGTGACGCATGAAATGCGATTCGCGCGCGATGTCGGCACCAAGCTGGTCTTCATGCATATGGGCAAGGTGCACGAGGAAGG
>JAEXXW010000152.1 GCA_023405565.1 Pseudomonadota bacterium | reverse complement strand
CGTAAATGTTAAAAGGTGAGGTGTCCCAACCCTGTGCCTTGAAAATCGGCCCGAGCAGAAACGGCCGATAGCGGATCGCAACCCCGGCATCGGCAGCGAGCGCCGGCACGCGCTGACAGGCCGGATAGGAATAAGTTGATGCGAAGTCGAACCAGAAATCGATCGTCGGTTCTGCGGCCATCTTTTGAGAAGCTCCTTGCGGCCTTTATGGAACCGGAAGGATATCCTGTCGTTCCGTTGCCAGCCGAGACCGATCTTTAGAGGAACCCCCCATGCGCAAAATTGTCGTCCTCGGAGTGTTTGCGGCGGCTGTCCCGCTGCTGGCTGCCAGTCCGGTCCAGGCGCAGGAATATCCGTGGTGCGCCCGCTATGGCTGGACCACCTCCAATTGCGGTTTTGTCAGCTTCCAGCAATGCCTCGCCACCATCCAGGGCATTGGCGGCCGCTGCGAGCCCAATCCGCGCTATGTGCCGCCCCAGCAGAGGCGCCGTCCGCAGCGATAATTCCGGGCTCCTTGGTCAGGCTCCTTGGCGTTGAGCGGGACAAAGTTGCACCGATCCCCGTTCTGCCTATAGTCCCGGCGATTTTGGCGCGCGATCAGGACAGACGGCACTCGTTTTCCGTCCGGTTGCGCGCCGATCTATTGATGCGAACGGGACAGATTTTTCATGGCGAACAAGCCCAAAAAGGACGTGAAGAAGGTCGTACTGGCCTATTCCGGCGGCCTCGACACCTCGATCATTCTGAAATGGCTGCAGACCACCTATGGTTGCGAGGTGGTGACCTTCACTGCCGATCTCGGCCAGGGTGAGGAGCTGGAGCCGGCCCGCGCCAAGGCGGTGCTGCTCGGCATCAAGCCGGAGAACATCTACATCGAGGACCTGCGCGAGGAATTCGTCCGCGACTATGTGTTCCCGATGTTCCGCGCCAACACGGTTTATGAGGGGCAATATCTACTCGGCACGTCGATCGCCCGGCCGTTGATCGCCAAGAAGCAGATCGAGATCGCCGAAAAGGTCGGCGCCGATGCGGTGTGTCATGGCGCGACCGGCAAGGGCAACGATCAGGTGCGCTTCGAGCTCAGCTATTATGCGCTGAAGCCGGACATCACCATCATCGCGCCATGGCGCGAATGGGATCTTCGCTCGCGCGAGCAATTGATCTCGTTCGCCGAGATGCATCAGATTCCGATCGCCAAGGACAAGCGTGGCGAAGCGCCGTTCTCGGTCGACGCCAATCTTCTGCACGCATCCTCCGAAGGCAAGGTGCTGGAAGATCCGTCGCAGGAAGTGCCCGACTATGTTTACTCGCGCACCGACAGCCCGGAAACCGCGCCGGACAAGCCGACTGTCATCACCATCGATTTCGAGAAGGGCGATCCCGTCGCCATCGACGGAAAGAAGATGTCGCCGGCGACATTGCTGAAAGCGCTGAACGATCTCGGCAAGCTGAACGGCATCGGCCGGCTCGATCTCGTCGAGAACCGTTTCGTCGGCATGAAGTCGCGCGGCATGTATGAAACGCCGGGCGGCACCATCCTGCTCGCGGCGCATCGCGGCATTGAAAGCATCACGCTCGATCGTGGCGCCGGCCATCTCAAGGATGAGCTGATGCCGAAATATGCCGAGCTGATCTACAACGGCTTCTGGTTCACGCCGGAGCGCGAAATGCTGCAGGCGGCAATCGACAAGTCGCAGGAGCATGTGACCGGGCGCGTGACGCTGAAGCTCTACAAGGGCAGTGCCTGGGTGATCGGCCGCGAATCGCCGTACTCGCTCTACGATCAGGATCTCGTCACCTTCGAGGAAGGTGCGGTGGCTTACGATCACCGCGATGCCGAAGGCTTCATCCGGTTGAACGCGCTGCGCCTGCGCACGCTCGGGCAAAGGAAGAAGAAGCGGGGACTCTAACGGTCATTGCTGGGCATAGCCGTAGAGAACGGCGTCGTTGACGCCTTATGACCCGGCAATCCATCAAACCAAGATGATGGATACGCGGGTCAAGCCCGCGCATGACAAAAAGAAAAACGGATAAAAAATGGCCGGGCATTGCCCGGCCATCTGCTTTGATGCCGTACGTCCGCGTTACTGCGGCGGCGGTGGTGCGCCGGCGTCTAGCTGCCCCTGTTGCAGCAGCGGTGTGATGCGGCGCACGGTGACACGGCGATTGGCGCGCTCCGGTCCGTCGGTCGGCACCTTCAATTGCTGCTCGCCATAGCCCTGCGTGGTGAGGTTCTCCGGCGGGATCTGGAATTGATCCGTCAGGATCACCGCTACCGATTCCGCGCGGCGGTCGGATAGTGACAGATTGTCTTCGTCGGTGCCGGTCGCGTCGGTGTGGCCTTCGATCAGAAACACCTCGTTCGGATTCTGCGACACCGCACGTTTGATGCCGTCCGCGATCGGCGCGAGGCGATTGTACTGATCCGGGGACACCTCCCATGATCCCGAGTCGAACGTGATCGTATCGAGATCGATGCGCGGCATGCGATTGCGCACCTCCGGGCTGTAGCGGATTTCGTCGAGCGTATAAGCCCGCGGCAATGGCTCCACCGGTGGCGCCATCAACGCACCATAGATGTATTCCGGCGGTGCGCTTTCCGCTTCGACGATATAGCGGTCGCGCGGAATGGCCAGTGCGCCGAGGGCGATCGCCGGCAAGGCGATGGCGAAGGCCGTTGCGGCCCGGCCGCCGCGCGGGCGGTTGTCGATGATCACCACTTCGCGGCCATTGACCAGACGCGAGCGGCGGAGCAGGCGGCCGCTGCCATCGGTCACGGTCACGATCTGATGGCCACCAGGACCAACAGCAATTGTGCGGATCTCGTTGCCGAGTCGTTGTTCGCGGACATCGCCGCCAAAACGGCGGAAGCGGGATCCCTCATCGCGCTGGATGATGGTCGTGTTGCCCTCGCGGATGATGGTGCGATCACCTTCGCGAATGATCGTGCGATTGCCTTCACGGCTTTCCCGGCGCTCCTGGCGCAAATCCTCGATCCGGCGGGCGCGATCGTCACGTCTGTCATCGCGGCGGTTGTCGTCGCGCCGATCCTGGCGTGTGTCCTGCCGGTCGTCGCGGCGCTCCTGACGCGTATCCGGCCGGTCGTCACGCCGATCCTGACGCGAGTCTTGCCGCTGATCACGCGGGTCCTGGCGCGTATCCTGTCTTTGGTCGCGGCGGTCCTGACGGTCATCCCGGCGTTCATCGCGCCCGTCCCTGCGGTCGTCACGCCGATCCTGATTCTGCTGTTGCTGACGCTGCCGGTCATCGCCGCGCTGCTGATTTTGCTGCTGGCGCTGCTGATCCTGCTGCTTCTGAAGCTGTTGCTGGCGCTGCTGCTCCTGCTGTTTCTGCAGGTCCTGGCGTTGCTGCTGTTGCTGCTTCTGCAGCTCTTCCCGCTGCTGCCTCTGATTCTGTCGCTGGTCGTCGCGCTGGTTCTTCCGTTCGTCGCGATCGATCGGCTGCTGCCGTTGTTCCTGGCGCAGATTCTGTCGTTCCTGCTTCTGCTCCTGTCGTTGGTCGCGCCGCTCCTGCCGCTGTTCCTGCCGTTGCTCCTGGCGCTGATCGCGACGGTCCTGTCGCTGTTCTTGTCGCTGTTCCTGCCGTTGCTCGCGTCGTTCCTGCCGTTGGTTCTGATTCTTGCCCTTATCGTTGCCCTTGTCGTTATCGCCGCCGCCGGGACCGCCTTGTGCGACAATAATCGCCGAATCACTACGATTGACGTTCTGGGCAAACCCAGGTTGCCCGAAGGCAATTGCAGGTATGGCGGCTCCTGCAAGGAGCAGTCCTTTAAGACGCATCTTGATCTCGCTGTTCGTGGAAATATCCTTGGGAGTCCCCTATGCGACGAAGAGCAGCTTTTGCATCTGCTGTCGCGTAAGCGTCATGCAACTGAACGATGGCGGGGACGTGGCCATTGCATTAATGGTTGCTCATCAAACGTTCTTGTGACGGCTTGTTGGCGAATGGGCTCGCGTCACGCTGTGCATACGACTGTACCGACGCGTCCCGAACCCATCGCTCCCGGGACGGACCACGATCGATCCGCATAAGCATTCCACAACCTGCCGTAGAGAATCATTCCTGCGTCGCAGTCCGGCTGGTTCTCTCAAAAAATTGTGGCGCAATCCGGCTGTGGCTCAGGAATTCGTCGGCACACGGATAGTGCATCGTCCTGTCGCGTGCAGCGTCCGCCACGATCACTCCAGAGGCATGTCGTGTATGACGTTCCCGCTGCACCGTGCGATCGGCGGCATGCAGGGCTGCCCACACCATTCTGAACAGTGCAATATGAGTGTCATGAAGCGTCCCTAGCGTCATCCCAAGCGCTTTCGAGGACCCGAGCCATGCACCGGATTTTGCTGCCGACCGTTGCGATTTTCTCTTTAATAACAAATGGTTATGCCCAGACAATCTATCCGGTGGATCGCGCCGAGATCCTCGCTGGCTCCCGCTTCGACCTGAAAGTCGAGTTTCCGGGGCTGGTTGCCGCAACCGATACGAAAGTCACCGTGAATGGTATGGATG
>JAEXXW010000084.1 GCA_023405565.1 Pseudomonadota bacterium | reverse complement strand
GTGATGAGACAGTCGGCAAGATGAGAGTTTTGTCGGACGCGTCGCAAACAATCGGCACGATTGTGAATCTCATCAGCAATATCGCCAGTCAAACAAACCTGCTCGCGTTGAATGCAACGATCGAGGCCGCACGAGCCGGCGACGCCGGCCGGGGTTTCGCAATCGTTGCCCAGGAAGTCAAAACGCTCGCTGGCCAGACAGCCAATGCGACCGCCGAGATCAGTTCGCAGATCGGTCAGGTTCGTCTTGCGATCGAAGAGTCATCGGCTGGGATCGATGCCGTTGCTGATGTCATCCGTCAGATTAACGCGATCGCCAAGACCATCTCGTCTGCTGTGCAGCAGCAAGGCGATGTCACACGGGAAATCGCCCTCACTCTGCAACAGGTCTCGCATGGCACTGTGGCAGTGACCGAAAGCATGTCCCAGATGAACCAGGCCGCGATATCGACCGGCGAAGAAGCCGCGTTGGTGTTGATGTCGGCCAACGATCTCGCCAAGCAGGCCGATAAATTGCATCAGGAGATTGGAGTTTTCCTGTCGCGGGTTGCGACGGCCTGACCGGTTTGCCGAGGGGATATTTTCGGATGTGGGAAGCCCCAAAATTGAGGCCATGCTGATCGCCTGAAGCTTCTGGCCACAGATTTTGCATTGCTCCCGCCATCGTGGTCTGGAATCTGTTTGGCGAGTGACGTCGTGTTGCGGACGTTGTTGTCGTTAACGATTATGTCCGCATTCGCGCGTGGCATGTCGCAGCGGAATACGGCTGCGGGGATGGTGGACCGCGCACGCATAACTCAGCGGTATTGTTTCAAATTGTAATGCCATGTGATCCCTTCGCCGGATTGTCGTCGCATTCTCGCCCCCATCCGCCTTCATCGCGCGTCCCTCAACGCCGTCGTGCGCTCGTCACGGCGGCGTTTTCGTGAGTGCCGTTTGGCGGTGGGGCCGCCGTACGGTGGGGTAAACGCGTGCTACGAAAGAGTGGGACTATTGATGAACTTTCTTTCCAAGAAGAAGAAATCGAAGACGTTCGCTGTCACGGCGGCGATCGCAACTGCTATTGTTTTGACGGCTTTCCATTCGCCGGCCGAAGCCCGGCGCTATAAGCACAAGACCGTGCGGCACAGCGCGGCGGTCGTGGCTCCGGTCACGCCTTTCGGCTTCAGTTTCGATGCCAACAGCGCGGGTGTTCAGCGTGCGGCCTATGCGCCGCGTGGCCACTATGCGCAACGGGCGCGCTATGCGACCCGCCATGTGAGCCGTCGCGGCCAGCGTGTCGCGCGCCATGTCGCGCCCGCTGCTCAGACCAGTGCGACCTCTTTTGCGCCGATGACCGGCTTTGGTTCTTCGGGCCTCGTTGAACAGGCACGCCGCTACCTCGGCACCAATCCGACCGGCATGAGCGCGCTCTGGTGTGCCCGCTTCATGAACATGGTGCTGGAGAAGTCGGGCCATCGCGGCACTGGTTCGAACATGGCCAGTTCATTCGCCAGTTACGGACGCCGTATCTCCGGCCCGCAGGTCGGTGCCATCGCTGTGATGTCGCGCGGCAAGCGCGGTGGTCATGTCGGCATCGTGTCCGGCATCGATGCCTCGGGCAACCCGATCATCATTTCCGGCAATTACAACCGGCGTGTCGCGGAAGCGAAATATTCGCGCAATCGCGTCTATGCCTACGTGATGCCGTAATGCGCCTGTTTGTGGCGTGAAGTTGCCTGTGAGTTGATTCGTTGCGTCCTGCGTAGCGTCTCGTAACCGCGTCGTGTTGCGTAACCGCGTCACAGTGTGAAAGCCGCAGTCGTCTGCGTACCCGACGGCTGCGGCTTATTCTATTGCGCTCAGTTCTGTCCGGCTCAGCGGTGGATCAGCGTGCCGGCGCCGTGATCGGTGAACAATTCCAGCAGCACCGCGTGCTTCACCTTGCCGTCGAGAATGACGACGCCTTCGACGCCCTGTTCGAGCGCGGTGATGCAGGTTTCCACCTTCGGGATCATGCCGCCGGAAATCGTGCCGTCCGCGATCAGCTTGCGGATATCGTTCACGGACAATTCCGGGATCAGTTTTTTCGACTTGTCGAGCACGCCGGGCACGTCGGTCAGCAGCAGCAGGCGCTTGGCTTTCAACGCGCCGGCGATATAGCCGGCGAAGGTGTCAGCGTTGACGTTGAAGGTTTCGCCGGCGGGGCCTGACGCAATCGGCGCCAGCACCGGAATCAGTTCGCGGCCGATGATCTGATCGAGCACGGTGGTGTCGATCTTCTCGGGCTCACCGACAAAACCAAGATCCACAACATCGGCAACTGAAGCGCCGCTGCTTGGGCCGCCGGCCTTGCGGGCGGTGACCATATTGCCGTCCTTGCCGCACAGGCCCACGGCCTTGCCGCCGGCCTGATTGATGTGGCTGACGATCTGCTTGTTGATCGAGCCGGCCAGAACCATCTCGACGATCTCGACGGTGGCGGCATCGGTGACGCGCAGGCCTCCGGCAAACTGCGACTTGATGCCAAGGCGTCCGAGCATGGCGGCAATCTGCGGGCCGCCGCCATGGACAACGACCGGATTGATAGCGGTCTGTTCGAGCAGCACGATGTCGCGGGCGAATTCGCGCGCCGCTTCTTCTTCGCCCATGGCGTGGCCGCCGTATTTGATGACAACGACTTCTTCGTCGTAGCGCTGCATGTGTGGCAGCGCTTCGGAGAGGATGCGGGCCTGATCGTGGGGAGAAACGGTCATTGCAGGCGTCCTTGGTCGGCTATTTCAAAATGGCTGGCAGGGCCGTTGCGATTGAGAGGTCGCCCTTTTAACCGCCGCCCATGAAATGCGGAAGGGGCGGGATCAGGAGCGCAGCGAGATAAAAGCCGCCAGCGCCAGCAGCGCCCAGCCGCCGATCATCACCATGCCACCGGTCGGGGCCGCCATCGGAAACAGGCGATGGCCCATATAAGCCCGCAGCGCGAGATCCCCGGAGAACAGCGCCACGCCGAGAAGAAGCAGGATCGCCGCGCCGATGCCAACGGGGCGATTGATCAGCCCGCCGGCAATGGCTGCGCAAGAGGCCATGACGGCCGGTGCATGAAACAGGAGCATGTGACCGGCGCTGTCGAGGCCGCTGCCGGGCTTGGCATGGGCACCGGCCGCAGCGAAGATGATGCCGGTGCAACCGAAGAGGGCGGCGATGCCGATCAGGACCTGCAACATCGATTGCTCCTCCTCATCCTCTCCGTTCGGCGATCAGCCTGACGATGGCGGCACGCAACTCGGGAATGCCGGTGTCTTCGCGCGACGAGGTGGCGAGAACCTCGGGGAAGGCCGCCGCATTCCTGGCGATCTGAGCCGATACTTCTTCGATACGAGCGGCGAGATCCTTGGCCGACAATTGATCGCATTTGGTCAACACGATCTGATGACTGACCGCTGCCTTGCGCATCAGGTCCAGCGCCGGCTTGTCGGCGTCCTTGATGCCGTGGCGGCCGTCGATCAGCACATAGACACGGGCAAGGTTGGCCCGGCCCTGCAGATAGGAATGGATCAGGTCGGTCCAGGCCTTCACCTTGGCCTTGGGCGCTTCGGCATAGCCGTAGCCCGGCATGTCGGTGATCCGCAGGTCGTCCGGGCCCTGGAAGAAGATCAGCTCTTGCGTGCGGCCGGGGGTGTTCGAGGTGCGGGCCAGCGCCTTGCGGCCGGTCAATGCATTGATCAGCGATGACTTGCCGGCATTGGAGCGGCCGGCAAAGGCGATCTCAAGCCCCTTCATCGGCGGCAGCGTCTCCATTGACGCTGCGGCCCAGATGAATTGCCAGTCGCCCGCAAACAGTTTGCGTCCGGTCTCGATCTCGTTGCGGGTGAAGTCAGCCATTTCGCTCTTGCGTGTCTTTGCTCGTACAGAGCGTCAACGCTCCCCAATCTGCAAGACGCAAATGGCCGGGACACAAGGCGTCAGCGACGCCGCTTTCGACGGCTATGCCCGGCCATCATAGTCGCGATACGTTCAGCAGGAAACGCCGTCAGGATGACGGCGTCTGCGTTTTCTTCTTTCCGAACAGCTCCAGGATGTTGTCCCAGAGTTCGATCTTGGCGCCGTGCTTCTTCATGATGAAGGATTGCTGCAGCACCGAGAGCGTGTTGTTCCAGGCCCAGTAGATCACGAGGCCGGCCG
>JAEXXW010000037.1 GCA_023405565.1 Pseudomonadota bacterium | reverse complement strand
CGCGAGTCCGATGCGTGCCGCTTCTTGGCGGATTGATGCCGCTCTCACTCCCCGGTAAAGGACTACAGCGAGTGCACCGCAAGCGTGGGCCGCCTGGGGGAATGTCATGGTTCTTCGCCGCTTTGCTGTCGTTGCGCTGACGGCCCTGTTGACAACCGCGACCCCTGCCCTTGCCGTCACCGAAATCCAATGGTGGCACGCCATGCCCGGCGAGCTCGGCCGCGAAGTCGAACGGCTGGCGTCCGATTTCAATGCGTCCCAGCCGGATTATCGCATCGTCCCCGCCTACAAGGGCCTCTACACCGAGACCATGACAGCGGCGATGGTGGCGCAGCGCGTCAAGCAGCATCCGGCCATTGTGCAGGCCGCCGAGATTGCGACTGCGACCATGATGGCGGCGAAGGGCGCAATCTATCCGGTGCATCTCTTGATGACCGATCAGGCCGTTGCCTTCACGCCGTCGGCCTATCTGCCGTCGATTACGAGTTACTATTCCGATGCCAACGGCAACATGCTGTCGTTCCCGTTCAATTCATCGACGCCAATTCTCTATTACAACAAAGATCAATTCCGCCTCGCCGGCATCGATACGGATAATCCGCCGCTGACCTGGCCGGATGTCGAAGCCGCGGCGCGCAAACTGCGCGAGAAGAACATTCCGTGCGGCGTCACCACTGGCTGGCCGGCCTGGATCAATATCGAGAATTTTTCGGCATTTCATAATCTGCCGCTGGCTTCTCTCGACAACGGCATGAACGGCCTTGGCACCGAATTGCAGTTCAACAACCTCGTCGTGACCGGCCATCTCGCAACGCTGACCGAATGGCAGAAGACGAAGCTGTTCGATTATTCGGGCCGAACCAACGAAGCCGAGCGGCGCTTCTACACCAGCGAATGCGGCATTCTGATTTCGTCATCAGCGGCACGCGCCGACATCATCGCCAATGCGAAGTTCGAGATCGGCTATGGTATGCTGCCCTACTGGCCGAATGTCGCTGGAGCTCCGCAAAATTCGATCATCGGCGGGGGATCGCTATGGGTGCTGCAGGGTCGCCCCGACGCCGAATACAAGGGCGTGGCCCGCTTCTTCGCCTTCCTGTCGCGGCCCGAGGTACAGGCGGCCTGGCACCAATGGACCGGCTATCTGCCGATCACACATGCAGCCTATGAGCACAGCCGGAACATTGGTTTTTACGACCGCAATCCGGGAACGGAGATATCCATCAAGCAGATGACCCTCAATCCGGCCACCGACCATTCCAAGGGACTGCGGCTTGGGTCTTACGTTGTCGTGCGGGATATCATCCAGGAGGAACTGGAGGCTGCCCTCACCGGCAAGAAGGCCGCCAAGGCGGCCCTGGACGACGCCGTCCGCCGGGGTAACGAAATTCTCCGGCAGTTCGAAAAAGCCAACCCGTGACGCTGCGCGAGGGCCATTTTCGGCCCTTGGACAGTGTGCTTGAACCACCAACGGGAACCCCCATATTCTGGGGACCAAACCGGCGGGTCCGCCGGAATGGTAATAGGGGGTGCCACTTCTGGGCCCCGTCAAAGCTGCTCGAAAGGGCTTTGAGATGTCCCGAATGCCTTCGTTGTCCAGCCCGTTTCTGTTGGGGTTCGACGAAATCGAGCGTGTGCTCGACCGCGTATCCAAGGCGGCGGACGGATATCCCCCCTATAATATCGAGCGCCTGCCGCGGGATGATCGCAACCCCGATCGCCTGCGCATCACGCTCGCTGTTGCCGGCTTCACCCTCGATCAGCTCGAAGTGAGCGTCGAGGAAAGCCAACTGGTCATTCGCGGTCGCCAGACCGACGACAAGAGCAGGCAGTTCATCCATCGCGGCATCGCCGCCCGGCAGTTCCAGCGCGTCTTCGTGCTGGCCGACGGGATGGAGGTGCTCCGTGCGGATCTGAAGAACGGTTTGCTCTCGATCGATCTGGCGCGGCCGGAGCCGGCAAGGGTCATAAGGAGCATCTCCATCACCCCACATGAATGATTGCTCATCAGCAGTTTACTAACACGGATGTGCGACAAGGGACGATGGAACCAAATGTTCAAGGGGCAATTGAGTCGAAGAAGGAGTAGCGGACATGACTGAGAACGAAATCGAAAAGCCGATCATGTCGTCGCAGGCATTCGCCGTTCTTGGCGGTGGCAAGATTGCTTATGTCAAGGCGATCAAATCGGAAGACGTGCACGACCTATACCCTCAGGCGCCGGAGATGCAGCCGGGTATGCAATTGTTCGCGCTGCACGCCGCTGACGGCACGCCGATCCTTGTCACCGACACGCGCGAAGCCGCTATCGCCAATGCCTGGAATAACGAGCTTGAAGCAGTGAGCGTGCACTAGAGATTCATCGCCCGATGATCGCATCACCTTGATGGTCGTCGGCGCATCATCGCTTCCATGAACGATTACGGCTCCTTGACCGATAAACCGGCAAGGAGCCGTAATCATATGTGCAGCCGAACACATGAGACGCATCAGCCCGCGATAAGCTTCTTCAACAAATCACATCAACGCTGAGTTTCAGGCCGCGGCAGACGGCGTCATCGTCAGGACCGCATAAAGCGCATCGGCATCGCGCGATTCACGCAGCTTGTGGGCGATGTCGGGATCACGCAACAAACGCGCCACGCGGGCAAGCGCCTTCAGATGATCAGCGCCGGCACCTTCCGGCGCGAGCAGCAGGAAAATGAGATCGACTGGCTGTCCATCGAGCGATTCGAAATCGATCGGACGGTCCAGCCGCGCGAACAAGCCAAACAAACGATCAAGTTGCGGCAATTTGCCATGCGGGATCGCAATACCATGACCGATGCCCGTCGACCCAAGCTTTTCGCGCTGCAACAGCGTTTCAAAAATCGTGCGCTCATTCAGGCCGGACAGGGTCGCCGCGCGCGCCGCGATCTCCTGAAGCGCCTGCTTCTTGCCGTTGACTTTGAGCGCCGGAATAACGGCGTTCATTGCAACAATATCGTTAAGCGCCATTGGAAGCAGGTCCGCCGGAATAATTAGCCAAGTTAGACTGGAGAGCGGCGGACCATAAGGACGGCTCCACGCGCCGTCAATGGCCCGACTCTCTTCGATAAAGTCGCGAATCTTAGTAGTTCCATTTTGTGACAATCCCGCTATCGGGCCGCAGCCGCGCCCTGTTTCTCACGCCGGCGCTGCACCGACGATGCTATGCGCATTCCCTCACGATATTTCGCCACAGTACGGCGCGCGATGTCGATACCAACCTCGCGCAACTTTTCCACGATCGTATCATCGGACAAAATGTCATCGGGCATTTCCGAGTCGATCAGATTCTTGATGCGATGACGCACGGCTTCGGCGGAATGCGCCTCGCCACCATCTGCAGCGGCAATCGCCGATGTGAAGAAATATTTCAGCTCGAAGATGCCACGTGTTGTCGCCATGTATTTGTTGGCGGTGACACGCGACACCGTCGATTCATGCATCGAGATCGCGTCGGCGACTGTCTTCAGATTGAGCGGCCGCAGATACTGAACGCCGTGTGCAAAAAAAGCATCCTGCTGCTTCACGATCTCTGCCGACACTTTCAGGATGGTACGCGCACGCTGATCGAGCGCACGGATCAGCCATGTCGCCGACTGCAATTTCTCGGCCAGATAAGCCTTATCAGTCGATGCCGTCGCCGTTTTCGAGACGCTGGCATGATAAGTCTGGTTCAACAGGATTTTCGGCAACGTGTCGGAATTCAACTCGACGTTGAATGCGCCATCGGGCGCTGCCCGAACGAAGACATCCGGAACGATCGGCTGTACCGTAGCCGACCCGAAAGCAAGGCCCGGCTTTGGATTGAGTT
>JAEXXW010000032.1 GCA_023405565.1 Pseudomonadota bacterium | reverse complement strand
ATCTGCGGTCGGCATTGATTGTGGCGGCGACGATTCCGTTCGCGCTCTTCTTCGCCGTGGGCATTATGGTGCTGCGCGGGGAATCCGCGAACCTGCTTTCGGTCGGGGCGATCGATTTCGGTCTGATCGTCGATGCGACCGTCATCATGGTCGAACGAATATACCGGCAATTGAGCGGGCATGGCGGACACATCCAGGCCATCCAGTCAGGGTTCCAGGGCAAGGTTCTGAAGATATTCGAAGCAGGCGTTGCCGTTCAGCGCTCGATCCTGTTTGCTGCAGCCATCATCATCGCGGGCTTCCTTCCGCTATTCGCCATGACCGGCGTGGAGGGACACATCTTCGGCCCGATGGCGAAGACCTATGCTTACGCATTGGCTGGCGGTCTCGTCGCCACCTTCACCGTAACGCCGGTTCTGAGTCTCTTCCTTCTGCCGGAGCATGTGCAGGAAACCGAGACCCTGCTCATGAGGGTTCTGCACCGGATCTATGCGCCGGTGTTGCGCTTCGCCGTGGGCTACAAGACGGTTGTCGCCGTCGGCATGGTATTGCTCCTCATCGGAACAGGCTTTGTGGTGCGCAACCTCGGGCTGGAATTCATGCCGAAGCTGGAGGAAGGGAATCTCTGGATTCGCGGCACCATGCCCTCAACGATCTCGCTCGAGGAGGGTAACGGCTATGCCAACCGCATGCGTGAACTGGTGCGTAGCTTCCCGGAGGTTGAAACGGTCGTTTCCCAGCATGGTCGCCCTGACGACGGCACCGACGCGGCAGGCTTCTTCAATGTCGAACTCTTTGCGCCGCTGAAACCGGTCGAGAAATGGCGGCCGGGTGTCGACAAGGATGCCTTGACCAACGAGATACAGGCTGCCCTGGAAAAGCAGTTCCCGGGTGTCGAGTTTAACTTCTCCCAATATCTGCAGGACAATGTCGCCGAGCAGGTGTCGGGTGTGAAGGGCGAGAACTCGATCAAGGTCTTTGGCAGCGATCTCAATGTTCTGACGGAGACCGCAAACAAGATCAAGGCGGTGCTGGCCACCGTGCCTGGCGTCACCGATCTGTCTGTCTTCACGTCGCTTGGACAACCGACGATCCAGATCGATATCGACCGTGCACGCGCTGCCCGATATGGACTCTCTCCCGGCGATATCAATTCGACAATCCGGGTTGCGATCGGCGGTGAGAACGCTGGTGCGGTTTATGAACCTGGCAGCGATCGCCATTTCCCGATCGTCGTGAGGCTGGCTTCGCAATATCGCCAGAATGCCGAAGCGATCCGCAACCTGAGAATAGGTGTACAGGTCGGAAATGTGATTTCGCAGATCCCGCTTCGTGAGGTGGCAACGATCCGGCTCATTTCCGGCGCGTCCTACATCTATCGCGAGCAGCAGGAGCGCTATCTGCCGATCAAGTTCAGTGTTCGCGAGCGCGATCTGGGAAGCGCGATCCGTGAGGCTCGGGAGAAGATCGCCGCGGAGGTGATCCTGCCGCCGGGATCGCGTTTGGAGTGGGTCGGTGAGTTCCGCAATCTGCAAGAGGCGATCAGCCGCCTGCAGATCATGGTCCCGCTGAGCATCGCGATCATCGCCATGTTGTTGTGGCTGAATTTCTCATCTATTCGCGACACCTTGCTCGCTCTCAGCGTCATCCCCATGGCGATCGTCGGCGGTGTGATTGCGCTGTTTGTCACGCAATTGCCGTTCAGCGTCTCGGCCGCGATCGGCTTTATCGCGCTGTTCGGTATCTCCGTGATGGATGGGATATTGATTATCTCGCAATATAACCGGCTGCTGGCGACGGGCATGGAGCGTGTCAGCGCCCTGATCGAGGCCAGCGAAACGCAGTTACGTCCCGTCCTGATGACGTGCGTCATTGCCGGCGCGGGTCTCGTCCCTGCGGCCATTTCCACGGGCATTGGCTCTCAGGTTCAGAAGCCGTTGGCGGTTGTCGTTGTCGGGGGAATGCTTCTCGCCCCCATCATTATTCTTGTGGTGCTGCCGGCTCTCATCGCTCTGTTTTCCCGTTCCGAGCGCGTGGCGGCGTCGGATCCGCGCAAGCAAGAGAGCGATGCCGCTATAGCCTAGAGACATCGAGCAACGGGATATGAGACTGCACGCGGATATCGGTGCAGTTTCGCATTCTGTCATTCTGATGAATGCGTGTGTCGAGCCATGATCGGATAATGGCATTCTCCAAGCCCCATCGTCCCATGTGGGCGGCCATCATTCTTGGCTTCCTGGTGCTGATCGTCGTGGCCTGCTGGTCATGGATGTGAGCATGAACCTGATCGCAAGAAGCGGGAGTGTACAAGCCTTACATCTTCGCCGGCTTACAGGCCGTGCAATGCGGTCTTTATCGATCAAGGTTCTTCCTATGACGAGTGGCAATCATTTCTTGACAGTCACTCCGCATAGAAAATAGGCTTGCATGAATCTTGGGCCGGACTCGAAAATGAGCGGCCGGCACAAAATGATGCTCACCTTCTTTCCGATGGCAAAGGGTCAAAAGGCCTGGCGTCGGATTCCGGCATATATCGGAGTCCGCCATGGTCAGGGACGGCCAGTCCTATCTCGGTAAAATTCGCGACGGCCGCACGATTTTCGTCGATGGGCAACGCGTCGACGATGTAACGACGCATCAGGCCTTCCGGCGTGCGACGGCGACAGCGGCCAAGCTGTACGATTATCAAGCAGACCCGCTCAATATTGAGGCAATGACATTCGTGTCGCCCACCAGTGGCAATCGGGTCAATCGTGCCTGGCAATTGCCGCGAAACTTGCGCGAACTGGTTGAGAGGCGTGCGGCGCTCACACGTTGGTCGGGGCTGACATGCGGGATGGTCGGCCGCTCGCCGGACCATGTCGCATCGACATTGTGCGGTTTCCGTATGGGTCTTAAAGCCTATCGTGCCAATGATCCAAAGCGCGCGGCGGCTCTCGAAAGCTATTTCGATTACGCCCGCGATAACGATCTTTTCCTGTCCTACGTCATCATCAATCCGCAGGCCGACAAGGCCAAATCAGCCGGCAAACAGGCCGATCCTTATCTCGTCGCCGCGGTTTGTGACGAAGATTCAGAGGGAATCGTCATTCGTGGCGGCAAGATGCTGGCGACCAGCGGTGTCATGGCTGACGAAATTCTGGTGTCAGGATTTCAGGCCTTGCAGGCTGGCGACGAGAAATATGCCTTTACGGCCGTGGTGCCACTCAATGCCCAGGGCCTGAAGTTGATGTCACGGCGCAGCTATGAGGCGTCGGCGACTTCGGTGTTCGACTATCCGCTCTCGTCGAATTTCGACGAGAATGATGCCGTCGTCTATTTCGACGATGTGAAGGTGCCTTGGGATCGGGTCTTTGTGCATAACGATTTGAAGATGGCGCAGGCGCAATGGCACGACACGCGCGCGCACGTCTTCCAGAACTACCAGTGCATGATCCGTCTTTCGGTCAAGCTGAAGTTCATGCTCGGTCTTGCGCGCAAGGTGGCTGAGACCAACAACATCATCAATTATCCGCAGGTGCGCGAGACGCTCGGATTGCTCGCCGCAAAGGTCAATAATATTGAAGCGCTGATCATTGCCATGGAAGCGACAGGCGAGCATTTTGAGGGCTATTTTGTTCCCAACCGGACCATCCTCTGCACCGCTCAGGTTGTTGCACAGACCACATACCCGGAAGTGGCCGAGGCTATCCGGACATTGTCCGGCGGCGGCCTGATCATGGTGCCGTCATCGGTCGCGGATTTCGACAATCCGGAAACCGCGCAGATGATCGGCAAGACACAGTCCTCACCTGTCGCCTCGTCGAAGGATAGGGTAAAATTGATGAAGCTGACTTGGGATGCCGTCGGATCCGAATTCGGCTCGCGTCATCTGCAATACGAAATGTTCTATTCGGGGCCCACATTTGTCACGCGCGGCAATTCGTTCCGCTTCTTCGATTGGGCCGAAGTGAAGGGATATGTCGAGGACTTTATGAGTTCATATGACCACCCCGATGCCTCGGTCCTGCTTCGGTCCGCGGCCGAGTAGGTTGGTGATGCTCAATCCCGACAGCATCCGAAAAATGGCCTTTGTCGATCACGGGCCGCAACCCTTTCGTCTGACGGAGCAGGGGCCGCTCAAAGATCTCTCATTCGCGGTCAAGGATCTGTTCGATGTCGAGGGCAGCCTGACGGCATGCGGCAACCCGGACCGGCTGCGCGATGACGGCGTCACTGTTGCGACGGCACCCTCAGTTGTCGCCGTGATGGCGGCGGGCGCGCAGTTGATCGGCAAGACTCATACCGATGAAGTCGCTTGCGGCATGTTCGGCACCAATCCGCATTTCGGAACGCCGATCAATCCGCGTGCGCCTGATCGTGTGCCGGGCGGATCGTCGAGCGGTTCGGCATCGGCCGTCGCTGCGGGCCTGTGCGATTTCGCCCTCGGCACCGACACGGGAGGTTCGGTGCGGGTGCCGGCGAGTTTTTGCGGGGTGTTCGGCATCCGCACGACCTTCGGCCGGATATCGACTGCGGGCGTGATGGCAATGGCGCCGAGTTTCGACACGGTCGGCTGGCTCTCGTCGGATGCAGATGTGCTGGCGCGCGTCGGTCAGGTCTATTTCGGTGACATGGGCGGTCACGGTCATTCACGCGTGATGCTGGCGCGTGACGCATTCGACATTCCGGTGAGGAAGATTGCAGACGCTCTCCGGCCGATTGCGCAGTCGCTTGATCATGTTGGAGAGGTCGACCTCTACGAGGAGGGGATCGACTATTGGCTCGATACTTTCCGGCCGTTGCAACTCTATGATCTGCGCGCGACACTTGGGCAATGGGCCAGCGTCCCGGGGCGCGTTCTCAGTCGAAGCGTCAGCGATCGCATGAAACTGGCGGCCACTGTGCAATGGCAGGATGTGGCGCCGGCCATTGTTCGCCGGGAAGAACTGACGCGCCGGCTTGTCGATCTGCTTGGCGATGACGGTATGCTGGTCATCCCGACAGCGCACAATCTTCCGCCGCCGCGCGAGGCGACGCTCGACGACCTTGTCGATTTCCGTGAGAAAACGCTGGCGCTCACCTGCGTTGCGAGTCTGGCGCGTCTGCCGCAGGTCAGTCTGCCGGTGACAACGGTTGACGGGTGCCCCGTCGGTCTGTCCCTGAT
>JAEXXW010000007.1 GCA_023405565.1 Pseudomonadota bacterium | reverse complement strand
GTGTCCATCCCTGATGTCAGCCCGCTCGGCGCGTCCATGCGGGCCAATCCAGGCGGCGGCTTCATCGACCGGCAATCGGTGGCCGATCAGGTCGAGCGTCGGTTGTCCTGGCAGAAGCTGTCTGATCTGCCGGTCTTCGTCCTCGCTGGCACGGAGACAAAGGCCATCCGTTCGGAATGGCTGACGTCGATGTCGGGCTATCTGTTGTTCGGCATCCCGGCGACCGTATTGCTGCTTGGTGTGATGGGCATGGCGCTGGAGCGCACGCGGCGTCTTTACGTGGAGCAGGGGCGGCGGATCGCCGCCGAGGGCGCGTTGCGGCAGGCGCAGCGCATGGAGGCGATCGGTCAATTGACCGGCGGCGTGGCGCACGACTTCAACAACATCCTGATGATCGTGAAGGGCAATGTGCATCGCCTGCGGCGCGATCTCGATGATCCGAAGCTGATCCGCAAGCTCGACATGATCGAGACGGCCGCGCAGCGCGGCGAGAATCTGACACGGCAATTGCTGGCCTTCTCACGCCGGCAGAACCTGACGCCGACGGTGATCGATCTGGCGCAGCGCGTGCGTGAATTCCGTTCGCTTCTGGCGCCATCGCTGCGCGGCGATATCGAGATCCGGACCGATGTGCCATCGACCATCACCGCCGTGCGCGTGGATGTCAGCGAACTGGAACTCGCCGTCCTCAATCTCGCGGTGAATGCGCGCGACGCGATGCCCAACGGCGGCATGATCGAGATCGGTGTGCGGCCGGTGACGCTGCGGGGCGAGCCGGCCTATGACCGGTTGCAGGGTGAGTTTGTCGCGCTTTCTGTCGCCGATACCGGATCGGGGATTGCGCCGGACGTGATTGCGCGGATCTTCGAACCGTTCTTCACGACAAAGGAGGTGGGCAAGGGCACCGGCCTTGGCCTCAGCCAGGTCTATGGTTTTGCCAAGCAGTCCGGCGGCACTGTCACCGTCTGGAGTCAACTGGGCGTCGGCACGACTTTCACATTGTATCTGCCGCGGTCGCGCGAGGTGCCGCAGCGGTCCGCGCCTGTGCGCACCCACGACGCGGCGGCGGAGGACACCGGATCGGTTCTCGTGGTCGAGGACAATTCGGAGGTCGCCGATATCGCAACGGCATTGTTGAACGAGCTTGGCTATCGCGTGACACGCGTCGGCGGCGCGTTGGCTGCACTCGATCTGCTCCGTGACGGCGAGCGTTTCGATCTCGTTTTCTCGGATGTGGTCATGCCCGGCGGGATGAATGGTGTCGAACTCGCCCATGCGATCCGCAAGGATTTTCCGGGTCTTCCGGTGGTGCTGACGACGGGATATTTCAATGCCCTCGACAAGCCGCTGCCGCGCGGCCTGCCGGTGCTGCGCAAACCTTACGACATCGCCGAACTCAAGCGGACGTTGCAGACCGCGATGAACCGCCCCGGCACGGCAGTCGCCGCGGGTTGAGCGGTCACATCCGCGTCAATCGCGGCATCGACGCTTCGTTCGACCGGATCGATATGATAGGCGGGCGGATATGGCACAGGCGGTTCAGGTTCACGGCTATCAGCTCTGGCGCGACCGGCGCGGGCGGATTTCCTATCTGCGCATTGTTGTGCTGGTCTTGCTGCTGGTGCCGGTCGCGCTGGCCCTGTGGGCCTGGTGGTCGAACCAGCTGGCGCCGCGTCTGCTGAACGATCTCGTTCATCGCACCGGCTATTGGGCGCTGCTGTTCGTCCTGATCTCGCTGGCGATCACGCCGCTGCGGCGGAGCGGGCGCCTCAGTGGGCTGATCGAAGTGCGGCGGCTGATCGGCGTTGGCGCCTTCGTCTATGCGACACTGCATATCGGTTTGTACATCGCCGACGAGAAATTCGATCTCGTCAAGGTCGCGCTCGAAATCGTCAAGCGGCTTTATCTCACGATTGGTTTCGTCGCCTGGCTTGGTCTGCTTGCGCTCGCGATCACCTCGAACGACACGATGGTGAAGCGGCTCGGCGCGGTGCGCTGGCGGCGGCTGCATCAGGCCACCTATGTCATCGCCTTTCTGTCGCTGATCCATTTCTTCCAGCAGACCAAGGCCGACTTCACGTTGCCGGCGACGATCTGCGGGCTGTTCGGCTGGCTGATGGTGTATCGCCTTGTCGCGTGGCGCGTGCGTGAACCGTCAACACTGGTGTTGTTCGCGATGACGATCGTGGTGACGCTGCTGACCTTTTTCGGCGAGGCGGTGGGCATTGCGCTCTGGTACAAGGTCTCGCCGATGACGGTGCTGTCGACCGTGTTTGATTTCGATCTGGCCATTCGCCCGGGCTGGTACGTGCTCGGCGCCGGACTTGCTGTCTGTCTGCTTGATCTCGTGCGCAGCTACACGGAATCGGCGCGCAAACAGTCTTCGCCCGGCGGCGGTCAGGCGGTTGGCGGTGTTTCGTTGGTGCCGCGCCAGCGCGCATAACGCCAGGGCAGATACCAGCGCGCGCGCTTTGGCTTCGCGTCCGGCACGAAATCAAGCCCCGAGGTTCCATACGGATGGCAGCGGCACAGGCGGCCGAGCGTCATCCAGCCGCCGGCCCACAATCCGTGGCGCCTCAACGCTTCATCGCCGTATTCCGAACAGGTCGGCAGGTGCCGGCAATGGAACCCGATCAGCGGCGACAGGGTGTAACGGTAGAGCTTGATCAGCGCGCGGCCGCTGTTCCGTGGTGCGTTGCGGACACACTCGTTGCAATTCGTTTGTGCAGGTTCCATCGGTCTCATAATGTCTCATTCCAAAGCATCACTTAAATAGGCTGAAAAACGCCTTATATGCAGTGCAGCAAACAGGTTCCGCGCCACTCGGATGTGCAGGCTTAGGGTTAAAACCACTAAAGTCTGTGCTGGACGGGAATCCTGGGTGCATATTAAAAATTACAAGTGGGTGACGGGATCCCGCAGACCGGCGCGAGAACAAGCCGGAATGCCGATGCGGCGCGGGACGGAGTACGGGGAGTTGCATGAAGCGACACCTGTTCGGTGCGATCGCACTGGGGTGCCTGTTTGTTTCCTTCGCAGCACCGGTTGCGGAGAGCGATCCATCGCGCTCGGCGCCGATGCAGTTCGCATTGCGGCAGGATGCCGGGGCGTGCGGAACCAAATGTAAGATCTGGATTTCCGCCACCGGTATGATCCGGGCAGAGACGGCGCGCGACTTCGAGGATTTTGCCAAGAAGAACAATATCCGCGGCGGAACCCTGGTGCTCAATTCCGAGGGCGGATCCGTTCATGGTGCGATTGCGCTTGGCCGCGCGATCCGCAAATTCGGTCTGACCACCACGGTCGGACGCACCGTCGATCTGCCGGGCTATTCCGATACCGGCGGCAAGATTATTCCCGCCAGTCTGAGCGCCCGGGCCGATTGCGAATCGATGTGCGCCTTCGTGCTGCTGGCAGGTGCCCGGCGGGTGGTTCCCAGTGAGGCGCGCGTCCGCGTCCACCAGATCTGGCTTGGCGATCGCCGCGACGATGCCGCTGCAGCAACCTATTCGGCCGAAGACCTGGTTCTGGTCCAGCGCGATATCGGCAAGCTCGCGCAATACACGGTCGAGATGGGTGGCAGCGTCGAACTTCTGGAAATCTCGCTGCGCATCCCGCCCTGGGAGCCGATGCGCTCGCTCACGCGCGACGAATTGCGCCGCATGAATATCGATACGTCCGGGGCGACCGATGCGCGGTCGGCGCCCGCGGATACAACGTCGACCGTCACGCCGTCGCCGTCCTCCGGTGGCCCGTTGAAACGCATCGCGCTGACGCCACCGAAAGAAGGCGAGCGTGTGCGGGGATGGACGATGGTCGAGCGGTCCGGCTCGTCCACGCTGACGCGGCGTCATCCCTTCACCATCGAGGGCGAGGACCTTGGATCCCTGGACATCACCTTTGCCTGTGGCAGCAATGCGGGTGATGTCATGGTGCTTTACACCGAGACGCGTCGCGGTAGCGGCGATGCGCTAGCAAGGCCGCTGAAGAGCGTCGAACTTCGGATGTCGGGCAAGATCGTGCCTATGGTGCTGGGCGTTTCACGCGACAGCTCCGACGAGCGCATGTCGGTGGCGAGTGCCGTGATCCCGGTGAGCGTGTTGCGCAATTTCGGGTCCGGATCGGCGCGCTCGATCACAGTTGAGACCGTGACTGAAACCGACGAGACGTCGGTTATCCGTGTCGGCAATACGGGGGCGGCGCAGAACGTGATGCCATTCATCACTGCTTGTGCGAAGGTCGATCGCAGCGAACATGCCGGCCTGCAGCCGGCGGCTGCGCAATAATCGCCGCAACGGTCAGGACGCACCCTGCGGCGATCACATCGTGCCGCGGGATGCGAGCGTATCGAACTCAATCTCGACCACCAGCACGTCGCCGGCGGCCTGCGGCGTTGCCACGATCGCGGCCGCATCGCCTTTCGCGAGCAACAGGGCGTTTTTCGCTTCCAGTGTAATGCTCTCGTTTCCGGCTGCGATGCCGATCGTGGTGTCGATGGCGAAGATCAGGCTGACGTCACCGGTCCAGCGCAATGTCGCAGGCGTCGTGAGACGATGCCGGATTACGCGGTGGCGGCAGCGGCTCCGGCGGGTCATGACATTGAAATCCTCGACCGGACCGTCAACGAGCGTGCTGTCGCAAGGACCGTCGCCGCGAAAGATGAAGGGGGCAGAATGCCGGTCAAGGGTCTCCGGCGCGGTACCGGCCAATGTCAGCGTGATGCCGGCGCCGGAGATCACGCTCAGCGTGCGATCGATCCCGGGAAACAGCGAGAACGGGCCCGGTGCGCCAACAAGGGCCATGCTGACGCGCCAGTCGAACGTATCGAATGAGGCATCGGCCGGGGACACCATCACTTCGATGGTTTCGCCACCGCCATTCTTCCATGGCATCCTTTTGTAACCGGAAGCGCGCAGAAGCCGCATCGCCTATCCAACGCTCGGCAGCTTGAGGCCGTATTCCTTCGCGCAGTCGATGGCGATGTCGTAGCCCGCATCCGCATGGCGCATGACGCCGGAGGCAGGATCGTTCCACAGCACACGCTCCAGACGCCTGGCCGCTTCCGGCGTGCCGTCGGCGACGATCACCATGCCGGCATGCTGCGAATAGCCGATGCCGACGCCGCCGCCGTGATGCAGCGACACCCAGGTGGCGCCGCTGGCGCAATTGAGCAGCGCATTCAGCAGCGGCCAGTCCGATACCGCGTCCGAGCCGTCCTTCATCGCTTCGGTCTCGCGGTTGGGCGAGGCGACAGAACCGGAATCCAGATGATCGCGGCCAATGACGATCGGCGCTTTCAGTTCGCCCTTGGCCACCATCTCGTTGAAGGCGAGGCCAAGCTGGTGACGGTCGCCGAGCCCGACCCAGCAGATGCGCGCGGGCAGTCCCTGGAATTTGATGCGTGTGCGCGCCATGTCGAGCCAATTGTGCAGATGCGTGTTGTCCGGCAGCAATTCTTTGACCTTGGCATCGGTCCTGTAAATGTCTTCCGGGTCGCCGGACAATGCCGCCCAGCGGAACGGGCCGATGCCGCGGCAGAAGAGGGGGCGGATATAGGCCGGCACGAAGCCCGGGAAATCGAAGGCGTGTTCGAGGCCTTCTTCCTTGGCCATCTGGCGGATGTTGTTGCCATAATCGAGTGTTGGAATGCCCATCTTGTAGAAATCGAGCATCGCCTGCACATGCTCGACCATTGAGCGTTTGGCGGCCTTCTCAACCGCTTTCGGATCGCTCTCGCGCTTGCGCTCCCAGTCCGACAGCGTCCAGCCTTTCGGCAGATAGCCGTTCACCGGATCATGCGCCGATGTCTGGTCGGTGACGACATCGGGCTTCACACCGCGGCGCACGAGTTCGGGGAAGACGTCGGCAGCATTGCCAAGCACGCCAACGGAAACGGGCTTTCGTTCCTTGCACGATGTTTCGATGATCGCGAGCGCTTCATCGAGATCCTTTGCCTGCACGTCGAGATAGCCGGTGCGCAGACGCATCTCGATACGGCTTGGCTGGCATTCCACGGCAAGACAGGATGCGCCGGCCATGGTGGCGGCGAGCGGCTGTGCGCCGCCCATGCCGCCGAGACCCGCGGTGAGAATCCATTTGCCGGCGAGACTGCCGCCATAGTGACGGCGGCCGACCTCCACGAAGGTTTCGTAGGTGCCCTGCACGATGCCTTGCGAGCCGATATAGATCCACGATCCGGCCGTCATCTGGCCGTACATCATCAGGCCCTTGCGATCGAGTTCGTGGAAATGATCCCACGTGCCCCAATGCGGCACGAGATTGGAATTGGCGATCAGTACGCGCGGCGCATCGGCATGGGTGCGGAACACGCCGACCGGCTTGCCCGATTGCACGAGCAATGTTTCATCGCTTTCGAGTGAGCGCAGCGCCGCGACGATCCGGTCGAAGCTTTCCCAATCGCGTGCGGCACGGCCGATGCCGCCATAGACCACAAGCTCATTCGGCTTTTCCGCGACATCGGGATCGAGGTTGTTCATCAACATGCGGAGCGGCGCTTCGGTCAGCCAGCTCTTGGCCGACAATTCGGAGCCGTGCGGCGCACGGATCAGCCGTGCATTATCGATGCGGGTCATGGGGGCACCTTACCTTATCGCATGTCGTCATCGCATGTCGTCCTGGCGGGAGAGCTGCCGATAATTGTCTATACATATATTTGTCGGCCTCATCGAAATTGTCTATACAAATCGTGGTGCGCGTCCGGAGGGAGCGATCACAGATGGAAGCAGAAGACGCCGGCGCAAATCGCTGTCTGTTTTTTGACGATGCTTTTCTCCCCGAAGGCTGGGCCCGCAATGTCCGCGTCTCGATGGCGGACGGGATCATAACGGACATTGCTGCGGACGCCGACGCGCGTGGCTGTGTTCGCGTCGGCGGGATCGCATTGCCGGGATTGCCGAACCTGCATTGCCATACGTTCCAGCGCGGGATGGCCGGACTTGCCGAGCGGCGCGGGCCGGGCGACGACAGCTTCTGGACATGGCGGGATGTGATGTACCGCTTTCTTGGCCGGTTCACGCCCGACGATGTGGAGGCGATCGCAGCATTCGCCTATGCCGAGATGCTGGAACGCGGGTTCACTGCGGTCGGTGAATTTCATTACATCCACCACGACATTGACGGCGCGCCTTACGCAGAT
>JAEXXW010000630.1 GCA_023405565.1 Pseudomonadota bacterium | reverse complement strand
GTCCAAGACGGGTTGCTGCCTCGGGAGTTACGTTTCCTCAAGCATGAAATGAACGAGGAAATGCAAGGTGCCGAACATCGGGAACGACAATCGGCGATCTGTTCAATTGATGCGCAGGCTGAGTCTTATTGCCGCGTCTGCATACATATTGGCATTGGTTCTGAACATCTTCGCAGCCGATACAGTCTCCGCGCAGATCACGTTCGGTGGCGGCGGATCTCCTGCTCAGCCAATCACTGCCATATGTTCCGTGGGCGGCACGGTCACCGTGTCCAATGACTATGACTGCAATAACACGCAGAATTTTCCGACGAATTTCCAGGTCGGCCCAAGCGGTAGCGCAACCATCCTGAACGCCGGCAACGGTGACGCCACATTCCAGGGCGTTGCGAATTTCCAGAATACGACAATCTTTTCCGGCGGCGCTGTGAATTTTACGGCAAACGCGCCGGTGACCTTCTCGACCGTCGCGCCGGTCAATTTCCAGACCGGCGCAAACTTCAACCAGGGCTTCGCCGTCGCTGCCGGCCAGACCGTGGATATGGGTGGCAATCGCGTCCAGAATGTCGGCACGCCAACGGCAGGCACCGACGCAACCAACAAGATCTATGTCGATGGCCTGCATAATCTGCAGCAGACGCAGATCGACAACATCGTCGTTGTCAACAATCAGCAGAATACAAGACTGACCAATGTCGAAACAGTCAACGCACAACAGGATACGCGATTAAATGCGCTGGAAAGCGCATCATTTGGTCAGGCCAGCCAGATCGCGGCGATCAATAAAAGTCTCGAAAAGCTCGGACGCCGCGACGGCGAACTGGCCGACGGGATCGCGATTGCGATGTCTGTCGCACAACCAGTTTTTCAAACGGGCCAGCGCTTCGCGATCCGCGCTGGCTGGGGCAATTTTGATGGCGCAAATGCAATCGGTCTCACCGCTGCGGGTCTCCTCGCCAATTTTCGCGGCGGCGGTTCGCTGGTGCTCGATGTCGGCGGCGGCGTGAGCACGAAATACAACATGGTGGCTGGACGGGCTGGCCTCACACTGGGCTGGTGAACTGCAATGCTCCCGCCCGACACCTTCCGGCTGCCAACCTTGATCACCGCAATCAGCATCGTCCTGACCACGGCATTGCCGGCCTTCGGTCAGGAAAGGATCCAATGGCCTGCCGAGCGATGGCCGTTAGACTATCCGCTTGCACCCTGGCCGTCGGTGCAGACCTCCGAAAAGCCTCGCGTCAACCAGCCCGCGATGCCAGACGCCGACAATATGCTGATCCTGATCCGCACATCCTTGCTCACGTTGAACGATGCGATACAGACCGGAAACTTCACCGTCTTGCGCGATCGACTCGCCCCGTCGGTCCGCAACAAGAACTCGGCCCACACCTTTCATCGCATCTTTGGCAGGCTCATCGAACAAAAGATGGATTTACGCGCGGCCGCTGTCGTCACACCCGAAATCACAGCAGTTCCAGATATCGATCAAAACGGCCGTTTGACGTTGAAAGGGGTTTTTCGCGCACCGGATCGAACCGGTTTGCAGTTCCAGCTCGTTTTCGAGAGAGCGGAGGACCAATGGCGGCTTTATGGCGCTTCGATCGACATGGTGCCAGCGGCGGACATTGTTGGAACGGCACAACGTCGAACGACGGAAAATGCCGTGACGCGAAGTGCTGACAATTCCGTGCCCACAGAGTCGCAAAACCGTGCACGGGCCGCCGTACGACAATAACAAAGAGAGATAACGAAAAGGAGGTCGTGAGAGCTTCTACTGCGCCACCACGGCGATTTCGCTGTCGACGCCGGTCACGACGTTGAAATCGTGCTGGAACGACCGGCCTTCATTGCGGGCGATGACGCGGTATTCGCCTTCGGCCAGGATCACACGCGGGAATGCGCCGATCGATTCCTTGATCACGTCGCCGCCCGGCGTCAGCACCGACCATTGCGTATTTGCAAGCGCCTCGCCGCCGGCCGTTGTCACAAGCTTCAGCGTGATGATGGCCGCACGATGTGTCACCGTGACATCGGTCACCTTGGCCGCCTGGACGCGAATGTCGGACCGAACCACCGCATTGCCGTCACCGTAATGGGACACGATGTGGTAGGTTCCCTCGGGCACCAGCATGATTTCGCCGGTCATGGCATTCTGCGTCAGCGGCCGCTTGTCGCCCGGCTCGAACTGGCTGCCCTTGTAGACGTCAAAATGAATCTGCCCCGAGGGAATCCGGGCGTCGCCGACCTTGCCCTCGATGCGGATGCCACCGGCCGGAATATCGAATGTCTCGCGGACGGTCTCGGCACGCAACTGCACCTTCTTGAGTGCCTGTGCCTGCCCGATGCTGGCGTGAACAATGTAGCTGCCGGGCGCCAGCAACATGGTTGGCGCGGCGGTCTTGTCCTCGCGGATCAGACGCATCGCGCCCGTGTTGTCCGGCCGCTCCGGATAGACACGCCAGACAACGCCGCCGGGAATCTGCGGCAGATCCCGGCCAAATCGCGCATTGAGATAAAGCGCCACCTGCCCAGCCGGAACAGCCGGCGCGGATTGCTGCATGGGAATCTGCGCCGGAGTCCGCTCCATGAGTTGAGGCGGCGGGAGCGGCGCCACGGGCACGGGAATATTCGCCGGCGGCCGCAGGACGTCGGACGGACCAGGGGCTGCGAGATTGGCGGCAGGAGGCGCAGCACCCGGGCCGATCGACATCGGCC
>JAEXXW010000614.1 GCA_023405565.1 Pseudomonadota bacterium | reverse complement strand
GTTCCAAAGCCCTGGTCAGGTCATGCCGATCATGAATCGGTCGCGGAAAAAACATCCACTCTCGCTGATCCAGCGGACAAATATGTCACTCGGTCTGGGACGGAATTCCACTTAGCTCCATGAAGCTTCCTCATGGACACCCTTTCATCGCGCGTCAATTAGGGCACGAGCTTCCACTCACCCTTGTTCAGACGGACCAGAACGCTAGCGCGGTCATCCACGCCATAGCGTTCAGTCGGCTTGAAATTGTAAATGCCGTGCGTACCGACAAGATCCTTGGTCGACACCATGGCATCGCGAAACGTCTGACGGAATTCAGGCGTGCCCGGCTTGGCCTTGGCCAGCGCGCGCTTGGCCGAATCCAGGAAAATCAGCCAGCCATCATAAGCGTAGGCAGCAAAGGCATTCGCGTTCGCTTCGTTGTTGGCCTTCTGATAGGCGGTGCGGAAATCCAGAGCCACTTTCCTGATTGGATTTGACTCCGGAAGCTGCTCGGCAATCGTCACAGGGCCGCTGGGTGCAATCAGTCCCTCGACCGCCGATCCACCGACACGAACGAAATCCGGATTAATGATGGCATGGGTCGCGTAAACGGCGCCGCGATAGCCGCGCTCCGCAAGCGCAATATGCGGCAAGGCTCCCGGCGTTCCAGAACCACCGGTCAGCACCGCGTCGGGCCGCGCGGCGATGATCTTGAGAGCCTGCGCCGTCACCGACGTGTCGGTGCGTGCATAGCGCTCGTTCGTGACCACCTTAATTCCTACAGGCTCAGCGGTCTTCGTCAGCGCATCATAGACAAGATCGCCCCATGCATCGCCGAAGCCGATGTAACCGACAGTCTTGACGCCGGTCGACTTCATGCGCGCAACCGTTGCAGCAACCATGAGCGGTGCCGGCTGCGGCACGGTGATGACCCATGAACCGCGATCACCCTCGGGATTGACGTTGGCGATCGAAATAAACGGCACCTTCAGCTCCTGCGCGACGGCCACCATCGCCAGGGTGCCGGGTGCGCCGGCTGTCCCGATCAGAACATCGGCCTTCTCTTCCTCGATCAGCTTGCGGGCGTTGCGGGCGGCCGCCGTCGGATCGGATGCATCGTCGAGCTGAATGACACGGATCTTGTTGCCATCGATTTCGGTCGTTGTCGCAACGCCGGCCGCCATGCCTTTTGCATAAGGAATACCGATCGAGGCGATAGGACCGGACAGCGAGGTGACAAAGCCGACAGTGATATCGGCCGCTTTTGCAGCAGACGCGCTGACGAAGACCGCCATCAGTCCACCGAGAAGATACGCACCGCGTCGCATAGCCCACCCTCCGTCGATCAATCCCAGTCGGCGACACCAGCGCCGATCCCCTATTGGACAAATTTAGGTCCAGATGACGATTTTTGTCAGCAACTTTCTTTATAACCTAAGGTTGAAGCTTGCCGATCGGGCCACCGTGCCCGGCTGCGATGTTACTGGCCTGATCATACATGCCGATCATCACGTGCAGCATCGTCGTGGCCTCGCCGATGGCTTTCGTCATGCCAGGCACACGATCGGTCAAACGCAGCAGCGTGTCCCGGCGCAGCTGCAGATAAGCCTCGACCAGCTTACGCCCCTTGTCCGAGGTCAGATAGGTCACGCTTTTCTTCGGCGCTTTCGGGTCCGCCTTTTCAATAAAGCCCTGTGCCAACAGCTTTTTGATGCCGTATTGCAGATTGGCAATGTCGTCGCGATGCAGCAGGCGGCTGATCTCGGCGATCCCCTTCGGGGTATCGTTGAGATGCACGATGTGCAGGATCGATGCCTCGGCCCCGCTGAGGGGCTCGCCCGGCAAACAGGCGAGACAATCGCGTCGCCAGCGCGCGAAGGCCGAACTCAGATGCCAGATCGCGTACTCAAAGCCATTGATGGCCTGCTCGTGCAGCAACGCCTCGTCCTGATCGGGCCGACTCGCAGGTCCATTGGCTGATATTGCCGCCAACTTGGTCATATTTTTTCTCCTTGCAAGCGCCCCTTTATATGTGAAATTTAGTTACAACGCTATCGCGAGGGGGACGCAACGGCCGATGACCACCGACATTGCCTTGATTCTGGCGGTTGATGGCATCGCGAACGGCGCCATTTACGTCCTGGTGGCGCTCGGCATCGTCCTGATTTTTTCGATTACCCGCGTCGTTTTCGTACCGTTTGGCGACATCGCCGCCTTCACGGCGCTAACGCTCGCCGCCCTGCAACTCCAGCGCCTGCCCGGGACAGTATGGCTCATCACCCTCCTGGCGGTACTGACAACGGCCGTCGAGGCGATCCGTTTGCTGCATCAGGGAAAAGCCGCGCGCATTCCGGCCTTCGCGGCGATCTATCTTGGCCTGCCTCTCATTCCCGTTGTGCTGGTCTATTTCCTGTACGGCACAGCGATGCCGATGGCAGCGCAGATTGCGCTCGCCCTTTTGCTGGTTCTGCCGCTTGGCCCCCTGCTCAACCGGCTGGCCTTCCATCCAATCGCCGATGCTCCGGTGCTTGTTCTGCTCATCGTTGCCGTTGCTCTGCACTTTGCGGTCGCAGGTCTCGGGCTTGTGCTCTTTGGTCCGGAAGGATTTCGAACCGAGCCGCTGACCGCCGGCATTTTCGAGATCGGCGGCCTCGTCATCTCGGCACAGGCGGCGCTCGTCGTGCTGGCCTCGATCGTCTTCAGCCTGCTGCTCTACCTATTTTTTGAATATACGCTCACAGGCAAGGCGCTGCGCGCCACAGCGGTGAACCGCACCGGCGCGCGCCTGATGGGCATCCGGCCGGCAACGACAAGCAGCCTCGCCTTTCTACTGGCATCAGCTTTGGCGGGCTGCGCCGGCATCCTCATCGGACCGGTGACATCGATCTACTACGATTCCGGTTTTCTCTTCGGATTGAAAGCATTCGTCGGCGCCATCATCGGTGGTCTTGTCAGCTATCCAATCACCGCCATCGGCGCATTGCTCGTCGGCGTTCTGGAAAGCTACGCATCATTCTGGAGCAGCGCATTCAAGGAAGTCGTCATCTTCGGAATGCTGATCCCGATCCTGCTCTGGCGATCGCTGCGCATCGGCGATGTCGAGGAAGAAGAGGACGAGGTCGAGTAATGACAAACCTTGTCCAGCGGCTCGCGCTTCCCGTCGTCATTCTGGTGATCGCCATTATTCCGTGGATCGCCGGCGGCTTCACCATCACGCTGATGAATTACATCGGCATCTATTCGCTGGTCGCTCTTGGTCTTGTGCTTCTGACCGGTGTCGGCGGCCTCACCTCTTTTGGTCAGGCCTCCTTCGTGGGCATCGGCGCTTATGCAACAGCGTGGCTGACGACTGCGACCGGCTTGTCGCCATGGCTTGGTCTCCTGCTGGCCCTTGCGCTGACAGGCCTCTCAGCATTGATCATCGGCGCGGTCACATTGCGCCTCGGTGGCCATTTCCTGCCGCTCAGCACCATCGCCTGGGGCATTGCGATCTATTTTCTGTTCGGCAACCTCGATGCGCTGGGCCGTTTCGGCGGTCTTGCCAGTGTGCCGCCGATCACCATCGGCCCGATCTCATTCGCAACCTCCGGCGCGATGTATTACCTCGTCTGGGTGACGCTGGGCCTCGCGATGCTGCTCTGCTCCAACCTGTTACGCTCGCGTGAAGGCCGCGCCATCCGCAGCCTGCGCGGTGGCAAGATCATGAGCGAGAGCCTGGGCATCAATACCTTCCGCATCCGGCTGATCACCTTTGTCATCGCCGCCCTGCTCGCAGCAATCTCAGGCTGGCTCTACGCCCATATGGGCCGCTTTGTCAGTCCGGCGCCCTTCGACGTCCGCGGCGGCATCGAATATCTGTTCATGGCGCTCGCCGGTGGCTCGGGCTACATCGCCGGTGCCGTTATCGGCGCCACCTTCGTCACGCTGTTGAAGAATCTGCTGCAGGACATTCTTCCGAAGTTCACGTCTCACGCCGGACAACTCGAGATCGTTGTTTTCAGTGTGCTGTTCATTCTGCTCCTGCATCATGCACGCGGCGGTATCGTCTCTCTGGTACGGCGCTGGCTGCCGCGCAGAATTCCGGATCTTCCCGCGGTCGCGCCGGAATTGCCACGCCGCCCCTTGCCTGCTCCCGGCACGCCCATTCTTGAAGTGAGCGGCGTGATCAAGCGCTTTGGCGGTCTTGTTGCCGTCAACAAGGTCGATTTCTCGCTGAAAGCTGGTGAGATCCTGGCACTAATCGGGCCGAATGGCGCCGGCAAGAGCACGATGTTCAATCTCATCACCGGCGTCCTGAAATCGGACGAAGGCCAGATCCGCATTTTCGGCGAAGACACGACATCGGCCCTGGGGCGGCAGATTGCGGCCCGCGGTGTCGCTCGCACCTTCCAGCATGTGAAGTTGCGCCCGACCATGTCGCTGATCGACAATGTCGTGCTCGGCGCCTATTTGCGCACACGATCCGGTTTCCTCTCCGGCGCCCTTGCACTCGATGGCGCGGAGGAACGCCAGGCCCGCCACGAAGCGATGCAGCAATTGCGCCGTGTCGGCCTGGGCGACACGCCATATGAACTCGCCGGCAATCTGCCGCTCGGCCGTCAGCGGATTCTCGAAGTTGCGCGCGCGCTCGCCGCCGATCCGGCGCTGCTCATGCTGGACGAGCCCGCTGCCGGACTGCGCCGCATGGAGAAACAAGCGCTGGCCGATCTCCTGCGCACACTGAGGGACGAGGGCGTGACCATTCTTCTGGTCGAACACGACATGGACTTCGTCATGGGACTTGTCGACCGCATCGTCGTCATGGATTTCGGCTCCAAGCTGACCGAAGGCGCCCCGGCTGCCATCCGCGCCGACAAGCGTGTGCAGGAAGCCTATCTCGGAGGCGTTATATGACAACGCTTCTCGAGATGGACGATCTTCACGTCTCCTATGGCAAGGTCGACGCTGTCCGCGGCGTCTCGCTCCGCATGGACGTCGGCCAGATCGTGACGGTGATCGGCCCGAATGGCGCCGGCAAGACGACCTTGCTTGCAGCCGCCATGGGTTTGCTGCCATCGAAAGGGCGCCTCCTCTACGATGGCATCGATCTGCAACAACTCGATGTCGAGGATCGCGTCGAACGGCGTTTGTGCCTCGTTCCGGAGAAGCGGGAATTGTTCGGCGAGATGTCCGTCGCCGACAATCTGCTCCTCGGCGCCTATTCCAGACGACACGACAAGCAGGCCTTGCAGCAAGATCTTGCCTCCGTTTACGAACGCTTCCCGCGCCTCGCCGAGCGACGCAGCCAGCAGGCGAGCACATTGTCCGGTGGCGAGCGGCAGATGCTCGCGCTCGGCCGCGCGCTCATGTCAAAGCCACGGCTGCTTTTACTCGATGAACCGAGCCTTGGGCTTGCGCCACTGATCGTGCGCGAGATTTTCCAGATCGTGTCATCGCTCCGCAGCCTCGGTGTCTCGATCCTGCTTGTCGAGCAGAATGCACGCGCCGCACTGGAAACCGCCGATTACGGTTATGTGCTGGAAACGGGAGAGATCGTGCATTCCGGTCCAGCGGCCGATCTCCTCCACGATTCACGTGTCGCTGCGACCTATCTCGGGGGCGAGGCATGAGCAGCGCCCTGCCCGCCGTGGCGAGCGCACCATCGATCGGTTACGACGACGTGGTCATTGCGGCGCCCGTCACCGTTCCCTACCAGCGCTTCTCCATCAACGGAGCCCATTGGTTTCTGGCGCGTGCGGTCGCCGAGATCATTCAGCGGACCGGCATCGCCAAAAGCAGTATCGACGGTCTTTGCGTCGCCAGCTTCACGCTTGCGCCCGACACGGCCGTCGGCCTGACGCAGCATCTCGACATGACGCTGCGCTGGCTCGATCACATTCCGATGGGCGGCGTCAGCGGCATTGTTGCGCTCCGCCGTGCCGCGCGCGCCGTGCAATGTGGCGATGCCGAGATCGTCGCCTGCATCGCTGGCGATACCAACCAGGTCGACACCTTCCGGCAGAGCACGGCACGCTTCAGCCAGTTCGCGCAGGATGCTGTTTATCCTTATGGCGCTGGCGGCCCCAATATCAGCTTTGCCTTCCTCACCGACTATTACATGCGCACCTATGGCGCACGGCCTGAGGACTTCGGCAAACTCTGTGTCGCCCAGCGTGACAATGCGCTGCAATTCCCGTTTGCGTTGTTCAAGAAGCCGCTGACGCTCGAGGATTATCTCGCCTCACGCATGATCTCCGACCCGATCCGTCTGTTCGATTGCGTCATGCCATGCGCCGGCGCGGAAGGATTTCTGGTGATGCGGCGCGCGCAGGCCGAACGCTACGGCCTGCCCTACGCCCGCATTCTCGGAACGATCGAACGGCACAATGCCTTCCCCGAGGACCCGATCCAATTCCGCGCCGGATGGGCATTAGATCGCGATGCGCTCTATCGGCAGGCGTCCGTCGGACCGGAGGATATCGATCTGTTGCAAACCTATGACGATTATCCGGTCATCAACATGCTGCCTG
>JAEXXW010000598.1 GCA_023405565.1 Pseudomonadota bacterium | reverse complement strand
TGTTGCCGGCGTTCTATGCCTATGGCGGCTTCGGCGGCGTGCCCGCGACACCGGGCCAGCGGCGCTTTCTCAACGATCCTGCGCGCTTTCTGAAACTTGTCGATGCAACCCGGTCGAGCGCGGCGCGGCTGCCATCGACCGTCGTCGGCATCGCGCCTCATTCGCTGCGCGCGGTGACGCCGGACACGCTTGCCGATGTTGTCAACGGCACGGCCACCGGTCCGATTCACATCCATGTCGCCGAGCAGACCAAAGAGGTCGATGATTGTCTCGCCTGGTCCGGTGCGCGGCCGGTCGCCTGGCTGCTGGATAATATGCTGGTCGATGCACGCTGGTGCCTGATCCATGCCACGCACATGACGGCCGATGAAACGCGGCGCATGGCTGCGTCCGGAGCGGTGGCGGGGCTTTGCCCGATCACCGAGGCCTCGCTCGGCGATGGCATTTTCAACGGTGCGGAATTTCTTTCGGCTGGCGGCCGCTTCGGCGTCGGTTCGGATTCGAATATCGAAATCGATGCCGCCGGAGAGTTGCGACTGCTCGAATACAGCCAGCGGCTCGGCCGTCGCGGCCGCAACATCATGACGGTGAAGGCCGGTGAATCCACCGGCGAGCGGCTGTTGACATCGGCGCTTGCCGGCGGGGCCCAGGCGCTCGCGCGTCCGATCGGCGCGCTGGCCGCGGGCCACCGCGCGGACATCGTTGTGCTGGATCGTCACCACGTGGCCTTCGCGACCGTCAGCCGCGAGCATTGGCTGGATTCCTGGATCTTTGTCGCCGGTCATGCGGCGGTGAAGACGGTTTTTGCCGGTGGTCGCAAAGTGGTCGATGACGGACGGCATATCCATCGCGATCCGATCGCGGCCCGCTATCGCGCAACGCTCGGGAAGCTGACCGATGTCTGATCGGCGCGCGACACGCGGGCGGCCGTCCGGCATGGCGCGCTATGTCGAGATTCAACGCGCGCTTCAGACGGCGATTGTTTCCGGCGACTGGCCGCCGGGTACACGCGTGCCATCCGAGCAGGAATTGCTGAAACGCTATCGATGCTCGCGCATGACGGTCAACAAGGCTTTGAGCGCGCTTGCCACATCGGGGTTGATCATTCGCCGGAGACGTTCAGGCAGTTTCGTTGCGCAGCCAAGCACGGAAAAGAACGTCCTGCAGATTCACGATACGCAGGACGAGATACAGCGCGAGGGCAAGGCTTATCGTATGGCATGTGTTGCCCGTGTCGAACGCAAGGCGAATGCCCGCGACGCCGCGCGCCTGGATGTGCCGGCGGGGACGCGAATCCTGGCCTTGATCTGCATCCACTTTGCCGATGACCGGCCGCTGGTGGTTGAGGATCGCCTGATCAATCTCGATGCGGTGCCGTCGGCGGCGAAGATCGATTTCACCACGACATCGCCTGGCAACTGGCTTTTGAAGAAGGTGCCCTGGAGCGAGGCCGAACACAGGATATCGGCCGTCAATGCCAGCGACGATGTCGCAAGGCATCTTGAAATTGCCGATGGTGAAGCCTGTCTCGTGGTCGAACGCCGGACGCGTTATGGCGGGCAGGTGATTACCGGCGTGACCCTGTTCCATCCGGGCAGTGATTATCAGCTCGTGGCCCGCTTCAATCCGTCGCCGCCCGCCGGCTCACCGGTGGTGGATGCAGACCACTAGAGAAAGGTCAAACGACGGGTTCGGTCTCCCTGGCGGCTTTGCGCTTCTGCTCGATCTGGTCGATGGCCGACACAACGGCATCGAAGGTGAGGAGGGTTGAGGCGTGGCGCGCCTTGTAATCGCGCACCGGCTCGAGCACGGCAATGTCGGCCCACTTGCCGGAGGGCGGGGCGCCGTTCTCCTTCAGCATCCGGCGAACGGTCTCCCGCAGCGAGCGCAATTCCTCCGCCTGCGACCCTATGACATGCCGGGCCATGATTGATGAGGAGGCTTGGCCCAGGGCACAGGCTTTGACGTCGTGAGAGAAGTCGGTGACGGTATCGCCGTCCATTTTGATGTCCACCGTGACCGTGGAACCGCACAGCTTCGAGTGGGCCGTAGCGCTGCCATGCGCGTCCGGCATACGGCCAATCCGGGGGATTGAGCCTGCCAATTCAAGAATTTTGGTGTTGTAAACGTCGTTGAGCATGAAAAAGCTGACCATTTCCGCCAGCAACCGGTTATTGGAGTTGCCGCGCTAACCGACTATATAGGCGCTTGGGAATGCAGCGTCCAAGCCCGGGAGGGCGACGCGGCCGACCCGGTGACACCCCCGGTGCCCGATCCATCCTTGAATTGAGAGCACCGGTCGAACGGAGAGACGTCGCATGGACGCTATTATCAAGCCCTGGCCCAAGGGTGGCCAGAACCAGAATGCAACTGAGATCGCTCGCCCGAGCCGCGAACAGGCCGAAGAGGCCGTGCGCACCCTGATCGCCTTCGCCGGTGACAACCCGGCGCGTGACGGCGTGCTCGACACGCCCGGCCGCGTGGTCGATGCCTATGAGGAAATGTTCCGGGGCTATCGCGAAGACCCGGCGGAAGTCCTCGACCGGACCTTCTCCGAGAGCGAGGCCTACGACGATTTCGTGCTGGTGCGCGACATCACCTTCAATTCGCATTGCGAGCATCACATGATGCCGTTCTACGGACGGGCGCATGTGGCTTATCGCCCGGTGGATCGCGTGGTCGGTCTGTCGAAGCTGGCGCGTCTGGTCGACATCTTCGCGCATCGCCTGCAGACGCAGGAGCACATGACCGCGCAGATCGTCACCGCGATCGACGAGATCCTGAAGCCGAAGGGCGTTGCCGTGATGATCGAGGCCGAGCATATGTGCATGTCGATCCGCGGCGTGACCAAGCCCGGCGCGCTGACTGTGACCACGCAGTTCCGCGGCACGTTCCGCGACGACGCCAACGAGCAGGTGCGCTTCCTGACTTCGATCCGCGCCGGACGCTGACCGATCGCCTTCTGGCAGGTTGCAGATTAGCGATGGCCGGGGCGACCCGGCCATTTTCTTTTGATACATTGGAGCAAGCAATGGCTGCGAGCACAGCGGAAATTGAAGAAGGATTGAAGCTGCGGCCCAAATTCGATGCCGACGGCCTCGTCACCGCCGTGACCACCGACGCCGCAACCGGTGAATTGCTGATGGTCGCGCATATGAACGAAGAAGCGCTGGCGAAGACCATCGCCTCGGGCGAGGCGCATTATTTCAGCCGCTCGCGCAGGAAGCTGTGGCGCAAGGGCGAGGAATCCGGCCACACCCAGCGTGTCGTCGAGATGCGCGTCGATTGCGATCAGGATGCGGTGTGGCTGCGTGTCGAGCAGAAAGGGCCGGGGGCCTGCCACACCGGGCGCAAGAGCTGCTTTTATCGCGCGGTGCCGCTCGGACAGACCGGCGAGGCGACGCTGGAATTCCGCGCGGCTGACAAGGCCTTCGATCCGGCGAGCGCGTATCGCAAGTAGGCGTGTTCAAGGCATCACGGTCCGCAACGGTCCTGCCATGGCGTCGGCCGCTTGAGAGCGAGCACCACACCGTTGCGGACGCTGAACTGGCCCTTGCTGTCATGATTGGCCATTGCCCGCATGCGGCCCTCGGCGTCCTTGGCGAGCACATTGGTCCGGGTGCCGGCTTTGCCGAAATCGATCACGATGGAGATTGTGCCATCGGGCAGGAGCGATGCATCGATGATCGCAAGCGAGTCCTGATTGCTGCCGACATCGCGATCGAGAAACACGGCCCGATCGCGCTGGACATATGTGGCGTAGGCGTTGTCGGGCGCCGGGGGCCTGGCGCAATTCGTCGCCCAGGTGCCAAAGAGGCTCCAGTCGCGGACGACGTCAATGATATCGGCCGAGCCCGGTGTGATCGACACGAGAAACGCGGCGAGAATGACCGTGAACCGAACCGGGATCATCGCCACGTCATTGACCTCGCCGCCGCCATCTACATTGGATTATCTGTGGTCCGTTAGGCTGCGCGCAAGCATCTTTGTTGTGCGCAGCAGCGGAACCGTCCCTCGATTCTCAGTCGAGATAAATTCCAAAGATGCGCAACATCGTTTTGTCGCGTTGTTCGACATCACGCTTGATGGCGGCAATGGCGGCGGTGAAATCCGGCTGTGGCGCTTCAAGCTCGAATGCGCCGTCGTGATCCCACAGGAAGCACCAGCCATAGCGGTCGCCTTCGCCGAGATGGATGACGAGGCAAGCACTGATGTCTTTCGGTTCCGCAATCGGCACTAGATCGCGCAGCGATACGTCATATTGATTGCGGAAATAGGCTTCGGCCTCGCTCGGGTCGTCGAAGCGGGTGATGTAAGCGAACAGGTTGTCGCGCTGTTCCTTCAGTGACGAAGGGGCAGAGAAATTCAGATCCGACGACTGGTCCGGTAAACGGATCTGCAACGCGATCTTGCCGGATGTCGCAAGAAATTCGCGATAGCTCTGCGGCAACGCGCGGCCCAGCGCACGTTCGGCGTGGAGGATGTCGGCTTCCGACGCCGGCTCTGTCTGCCGGCTCCAGCGCCAGCCCTTGTTTGTTTTCCCGCTGTTTCGGCGGCGCGTTGCGTAGTCGCCATAGAGCGGATGGGCGATGACGGCCTCGAAGGCACGAGGTCCGTAGCGATAGGCAAGATCGAAACCTTCCTCGACGCGATCGGGAAAATGATCGCACAGGATTTCCGCGCGCAACACGGTCCGAACCGTATTACCGGACACGTGGCAGGCCTGTTCGATGGCTTCGAGTGCGGCCACTGGATCGCCATTGGCGAGGTGAATGCGCGCCAGCAATTCCAGAATGCTGCCTTCCAGTTCGTGCAGGTCGATCGACCATGCATATTGCGGCACCTGTCCGGCTTTGCGCGATGTCATCGCGTCACTCG
>JAEXXW010000519.1 GCA_023405565.1 Pseudomonadota bacterium | reverse complement strand
CGAAAAGGTGCGCCGTTCGATGCTCGCCGACGCGAAGGCCGATCTGCTGCTTTACGGCAATGCCGAGCGCGCCGTCGTCGAGGTGGCGCACAGGCTGGCGAGCGGCGAAGCGCCGCGCGATCTCAATGACATCCGCGGCGTTGCGCTATTCCGCCGCGTGCCTGATGACTACACGGAACTGCACGCCGATGATCTCGACTCCGCGGATGAGGGCGCACGCCACCAGCCCGGCAACACGGTGATCCGGCTGCCGTCCTGCGAGCAGGTCGAGCAGGACAAGGAAGCCTATGCGCGCGCCTCGCGCGTGCTGCATCGTGAGGCCAATCCCGGCAATGCGCGCGCGCTCGTGCAGCGCCATGGTGACCGCGATCTCTGGCTCAATCCGCCGCCGATCCCGCTGACGTCGGACGAGATGGACGCCGTCTACGATCTGCCTTACGCGCGTGCACCGCATCCGTCCTACGGCGACGCCAAGATCCCGGCCTGGGACATGATCAAGTTCTCGGTGACGATCATGCGCGGTTGCTTCGGCGGCTGCACGTTCTGCTCGATCACCGAGCACGAAGGCCGCATCATCCAGAACCGTTCGGAGCGTTCGATCCTGCAGGAGATCGAGCGGATCCGCGACAAGACGCCGGGTTTCACCGGCGTGATCTCCGATATCGGCGGCCCGACCGCGAACATGTACCGGATGGCCTGCAAGGATCCGAAGGTCGAGAAGGCCTGCCGGTTGCCGTCCTGCGTGTTTCCCGACATCTGTCCGAACCTAAATACCTCGCACGACGATCTGATCCGCCTGTACCGCAAGGTGCGCGAGACCAAGGGCATCAAGAAGGTGATGGTCGCGTCCGGCGTGCGCTACGACCTCGCGGTGAAGAGTCCCGAATACGTCAAGGAACTCGTCACGCATCATGTCGGCGGCTATCTGAAGATCGCGCCCGAGCACACCGAGCGTGGCCCGCTCGACAAGATGATGAAGCCGGGGATCGGGACCTATGACCGATTCAAGGAGATGTTCGAGGCCGCCGCGAAACAGGCCGGCAAGAAATATTACCTGATCCCCTATTTCATCGCGGCGCATCCCGGCACGACCGACAAGGACATGATGCACCTCGCGCTCTGGCTGAAGAAGAACCGCTACCGCGCCGATCAGGTGCAGACGTTCCTGCCGTCGCCGATGGCGACCGCCACGGCCATGTATCACACCGGCGTCAATCCGCTGCGCGGCGTGCGGCGCGGCACGAGCGACAAGGTCGAGGCGATCAAGGGAGGACGGCAGCGCCGGCTGCACAAGGCGTTCCTGCGCTATCACGACCCCGAAAACTGGCCGCTGCTGCGCGAGGCGCTGAAAGAGATGGGCCGCGCCGACCTGATCGGCTCGCGCCCCGACCAGCTTGTGCCGGCGCACCAGCCACCCGGCACCGGCAAGGCCGCAGGCACACGACGCCCCGAGCGCCGCACGGGCGGGACAGAGCGCTTCACCACAAAGGGCGTTCCTTTTCATAAGCCTCGCTGATCGCGGACGAGTGTCGATCCGGTTCTTTGAGGTGCGCGCGTCTCAAGAAGGCTGCACCAACACTGACTCGGATGATGACTCAGACGATGACTTGGCGTCGCGCTGCATGACGGCAGCAAAAAAGCCATCGGTGTCGTGGCGCGCGGGCGTCAGCGATAAGAAGTCTGGATGAGCTGAGTCGCTCAACTGTGGCGCAGCCTCGCGCAGCGGCACGACGCGAAAGGCGGGATACGCCGCAAGGAAGGCGGCGACCTGCTCCTCGTTTTCCTGGGGCAGCATGGAACACGTGGCGTAGACAAGGCGTCCACCGGGTTTCACAAGCCGGGCGGCGCTTGCAAGAATACTGGCCTGCAGCGGCAGCAGGTTATCAAGCCCGGCTCCCAGCGCGCGCCAGCGTGCATCCGGATTCCGCCTCCAGGTGCCGGTGCCACTGCAAGGTGCATCGACCAGCACACGATCGAAAGAGCCCTTGTGACGCTTCACCCAGCGATCCTTTTCGCTGGTCAAAGGCTTGGTCTCGATATTGTGCAGTCCTGCACGCCGGAAACGCTCGGCGCTGCGTTTCAAACGATTGGCCAGGACGTCGCAGGCGATGACGTGGCCCTTGTTGGTCATCTGTGCGGCAATGGCCAGCGTCTTGCCGCCAGCTCCGGCGCAGAAATCGACCACGCGTTCGCCCGGCCGCGCGTCAACCAGCATGGCAACAAGCTGCGAGCCCTCATCCTGAATTTCGACCTCGCCGTTTCGCAACATCGGCAGGCTGCTCAACGAGGGACGCTCTTTCACGCGAATACCGTAAGGCGCCATGCGAGACGGCTCGGCGTCCAGACCAAGACCGTGCAATGCGCGAAGCACGATCTCGCGTGTGGACTTGATCGGATTGACACGCAGGTCAAGCGGCGGTGCCGTCAGAAGCGCGGCCATCTCGCGCTGAAACGAGCCATCGAAACGGCGCCGCAATGTGTCGAGCGCCCAGGGCGGACATTCATTGCGGACCTCGTCCGGCATGGCCGGATGGTCGATTGAGCAGCCCTGCAATTTGACCAGCAGCGTGCGCTCCTGATCCGTCAGGACGTCTGGCTCAAATTTCCGGCCGTTGAACAGGCCGTCGATCTGATCCCGCGTCTTGGCGTCATTAAGCGCGAGCCAGGCCAGCAACCGGTTGCGCGGAACGCCCTTGCGTCCGTGCTTCGCCAGCCACCAGCCCAACCGTGCGTGATGTCGCAGCAGCGCATAGAGCAGTTCAGAAATATGACCACGATCCCTGTCGCCAATATAGCGCCGGGTGCGAAACCACGCCGAGACGACAGCATCGGCGGGACGCGCGACACTATCGACTTCATGCATCAGATCGAGAGTAGCTTGCAGGCAGGCGGCGGGGGTCACGGCGAGACGATCAGGCTGGAAAGAAGCGCAGCACCGTATAGACGAAAGCGCTGCTGTTGACTACTCATCGTCTGTCTCAGCGGATCACCGAGAGACCTTGCTTTGTTCAATCTTGCGATCGATCTTACACATCATCGACGCGCGCGCAGCGGGCCCGCAAACCGGAGCATGGAATGGTCATTCGATCCACGAGCGCCGCAGAGATACGGCTTTGGAACTCTTCCGTCGCAGCAATGCTTGCCGCCAAAATCCTTGCCGCGATGGCCGTCCTGACCGTATCCACCGCCGCTGCCGCCCAACGAGAGCCGCGCCGCGCACAGGCCACCGAGGAAACGGCGCAGCGCCAGACGGGCGAGCCGATCATGGCGATCGTGTCGACCAAGACCCAGCGGGTCACGCTCTACGACGCCGAGGGCTGGATCCTGCGCGCGCCCGTCTCGACCGGCTCAACCGAACGCGAGACACCGGCCGGCATCTTCGCCATCGTCGAGAAGAAACGGGATCACCGCTCGAACATGTATGACGATGCCCATATGCCGCATATGCAGCGCATCACCTGGAACGGCATCGCGCTGCATGGCGGCCCACTGCCCGGTTATGCGGCGTCCCATGGCTGCGTGCGGTTGCCCTTCGGTTTTGCGGAGAGGCTGTTCGACAAAACGCAAATCGGCATGCGGGTCATCGTCGCACCGAACGATGCGGCTCCGGTGGAGATTTCCCACCCGGCGCTTCTGATGCCGAATATGGATGCCCTGAAAGCGGCTCCGGCGCGTGCGGAACCGCTCGTGCGCGAGGCCGCGGAGGCCGTCAATGCGGCCAACCAGGCGGCGCGAATGGCGAAGACTTCAACGCGCGAGAACACGGCTCTGACGGCAGCCTTGCGCAAGCTCGAACAGACAAGCAAGCGCGCAAGCGCCGAGCTTGCGGCCGCCGACAAAGCGCTCGCCAATGCAAAGACGGATCAGGGCAGATCGCGCGCCGAGGAGTTGCAGCAAAAGGCCGCGCGCAAGGCCGCAGACATACAGGCACAGTTCGAGGCAGCGAAAGCCGACGCGAAACCAAGGCTCGACGCGCTGGCAAACGCAAAGGACGCCGCCAAGGCGGCCGAAACCAGAAAGGCCGCAGCGGTCAAGGCTGCCGACGACGCGAAACTCGCGCTAGAGCCGGTCTCGATCTACATCAGCCGCGCGACGCAGAAGCTTTACGTGCGGCGCGCGACAGGCAAGCCCGTGCGCGACGGCGGCGAATATTTCGACGCGACCATCGAGGTGCCGGTCAAGATCAGCAACCCCGGAAAGCGCATCGGCACGCATGTCTTCACCGCGATGGCGAAGAGCGACTCTGGCTTGCGCTGGAGCGTGGTGACGATCGACGAAAGCGACGATGCCAAAAGCGCGCTCGACCGCATCACCATCCCGCAGGATGTACT
>JAEXXW010000475.1 GCA_023405565.1 Pseudomonadota bacterium | reverse complement strand
GCCATGGGCCACACCACGATGCATGGCGGCGAGGTGCTGCTCGACAACGAGAACATCGCGGCGCTGCCGCCCTACCAGCGCGCTCTGAAGGGCCTCGGTTTCGTTCCCCAGGAGCGCGAGATCTTTCCGTCATTGACGGTGAAGGAAAATCTCGAGATCGCCGCGCGCTCCGGCTATTGGAACGACGACCGCATCTATTCGCTTTTTCCACGCCTGCGTGAACGGCTTGGTAATATGGGTAACCAGCTCTCAGGCGGTGAACAGCAGATGCTGTCGATCGCCCGCGCGCTGATGACCAACCCGTCGGTCCTGCTCATGGACGAGCCGACCGAGGGGCTTGCTCCGGTGCTGGTCGAGACCTTGCAGGAGGTGATTGGCAAACTGCGGGACGAGGGCGCCTTGACCATCGTTCTGGTGGAGCAAAATAGCCGCGTTGCGCTCGCATTTTCGCCCCGGACGGTAGTCATGGACAAGGGGCGAGTGGTCTATGACGGGCCCTCGCAGACCCTGCGCGACGATCCGGAGCGGCTGACCAAGCTGATTGGCGTCGCCGAATAGCGATTGGCGCGGCCGAGAGGTCCTTGGCCGGGGGTCGCGGAATTTGGGACGGCTCCCTATGATCGCTACATGATTCGGACGGAACCCATGCGCGTGTCGATCATCGTCATGCGGTTTTTCGCCTTGATGGCAGCCGCGCTCGGCGTTGGCGCGTCGGGTGCCGTGGCGCAATCGCATAATCTTGCGGGTCTCGGCGTCGTGCTGCTGCACGGCAAGGGCGGCACGCCGACCTCGATGATCGAAGGGCTGAACGAGTCGCTCCGCAAGGAAGGCGCGCTGGTTGAAGCGCCGGAAATGCCTTGGTCCGCACGGCGTATTTACGACGCCACTTACGAGCAGGCGATGACCGAGATCGATGCTGCGGCTGAGCGGCTGAAGCTTGCCGGCGCGAAGAACATCGCGGTCATCGGTCACAGTCTTGGTGCCAATGCCGCGATCGGTTATGCCGCGCGTCGGCCTGGCCTTTACGCAGTGGTCGCACTCGCTCCGGGCCATCTGCCGGAAGCCTGGGCTCTGCGGGTCCGCACCAAGAGTGCGATTGCCCGCGCCAAGCAATTGATCGCCGCTGGTCAGGGCGACGTGCCGACATCGTTCCCCGATCTCGCGCAGGGCATCCCGTTCTCGATCCGGGCGACACCCGTCGTCTATCTCAGCATGTTCGATCCGGATGGGCCTGCTGTGATGCCGCGGAACGCCGCAGCCATGGGACCTGTTCCGTTCATGTGGGTTGCCGGCATTGCCGATCCTATCGTCCTTCATGGCAAGGACTATGTGTTCGATCTCGGCGCGAAAAACCCCAAAAGCAAATACATGGTGACCCCGAGCATGCATCTGTCCACGCCGTTTCAGTCGCGCGGGGCGATTATCCACTGGCTGAAGGGATTGTAGGCTGACCGGCCAGTGCCTGGTCAGACCAGGGTGCCTATTCTTGTAGTCCATTCACCTTGGTGATCCAGGCGCGGACGTCCGGCAAAATCTGCGGCAGCAATTCCTTCACCTGCTCTTTGGTCATGCCGGCGCGAATGCGGGGATCGTAGAGCAGGTTCAGAATGTACTGGTCATAGATATCGAAAAAGCCCATCTGGACTTCGTCGTTGAACATCGACCATTTTAGCTTGTCATCGTCGTTGATCGGGCCAAGCGCCTGCAGCAATTCTTCATACATGCAATCGTAAAAGATGAAGTCGCCAGCATCGACGGCGATGATGACGTCAGAATGCTGGATGCGAAACAATTCGTCCTTGCGAAAGCCTGACAGGCATTGCGGCTCGAGCGATTGTACAATGCGTTTAGCCTGCTCGCGGCCATAAAACTGGCGGATCGTTTTCTCGATATCGCGATCACGCACCATCGTGATGATGACATTCGCCTCCTTGCGTTTGTCGACCATGGCGATGTCGAGATGCTGTATCTTGGAGCGAATGTCCGCCACGACGGCGGCAAGCTGCGCGCGCCGGTCCGGCTTCGCCCTTACATCGGCATAGACGCGGACCGGCATTTCGTATTTTCGGATGCGATCAACGCGGCCGGCGACATGGAATTCCGCACCGAACACGGTGCGGAAAAAGCCGTCGATGATTTCCGCGTCGGTGAAGGTCTTGCGCTCGGCGGCGCGGCGCTTGGCAATCTCCGGATGCTCCGGCTTTGGTGCGGGCTTTTCTGTTTTCGTGTCCGGGCCTTGCGCTTGCGCCGGCAGGGACGTGGCGGGCAAGGCCATCAAGATGGTTCCGCCAAGGGCGCAGAGAGCGGCGCGAGAAACGCCAAGGAAACGCCGGACGGCGGCGGAAACGGCAATCATCCTCATACTCCAAAAAAAAGGCGCCGCCCTGACACGCCGGGCGATTTAGGCTGATTGCCGGGGAAGAGAAAGACAAATCGTTATGATTGCGGAGCGAGGCGGGACGCGTGATTTTGCAGCGCACGCATGCGGTCGGCCAGATTGCGCTTGGAGTCTTCGCTGGTCGTTGCCTGAACTGTTCCGTTGACACTCTTGCGGGCCGGCACCGTCTCCGAGGCAAGGATCGCCTCGATCGGTGAATTCGGTCCCTCGAGTGTTACGGCAAGTTTCACCACTTCGGCCGCAACGTCGTTGATGCGTTCGCGCAGCAGGGCATTCTCGACCCGCTCTGCGGCCCAACTGGCCTCCGCCTCGCGCTGCATGGAGCCAAGCTCGAGCTGCAATTTCGAGCGCTCGGCGATCGCGACGCCAAGCTCTCGCTGCAACACGTCTTTTTCGGCCGTGAGATTACGGATCGACTCCTTGAGCTGGCTCGATGAAGTTGCGATTTCCTCGCGCAAATGGAAGCCGGTACGGCGGGCATTCTCGAGTTCGGTCTTCAACCGCTCGCACTCGTATTCGCGTTCGACCAGCAGCCGCGCCTGTTCGGCGATGCGGGCATCGAGTTCGACGGCGCGTTTGCCGAGCAGGTCGGCTTCGTTCTTTTGCGCATCGAGCTGCTGTTCGAGTGAGCCGATGCGCTGGCCGAGATTTTCGACCTTGAGGCGTTCGGCGCTCAGGTCTGCATTGATCCTGGCAGACTCCGCGCGTTCCTTGCCGAGGCGGTCTTCCGTTTTCTTGATATCCTGCTCGTAGTCGCCGATCCGCACCTTCAATGCTTCGATCTGCGTTTTCAGCGAGATCATCTCGACGCGCTGGGTTTCGGTGGTCGCCGTACGCTCCCCGAGTTCGGAGGTGATGCGCGCGAGTGCGGCTTCCTTGTCGGACAAGTTCCGACCTGTCTCATGCAGGCCAAGCGTCTTGACAGAGAGTTCATCCTCCGTCGCGGTCATCTGCTCTTTCAGCGCTTTTTCCCGTGCTTCAAGCGCGAGAATGCTTGCGG
>JAEXXW010000449.1 GCA_023405565.1 Pseudomonadota bacterium | reverse complement strand
CCGGCGGCTGATAGGCGATGCGCGAGTGATAGGCGCAATAGGGCAGTGCCGTGAGCGCATGGCCACCGCAGAAATAGAAATCCTGGGTCGCGGGATCGCCGATCGGCCAGCGGCAGGTCTGCTCGTTGAGTTCGAGCAGGGTGCGGCGCTGGCCCATCGGAATGACGTTCTCGACCGGGGCCTGCTCGGCCTCCACCTCGTAGTCATAGGCGTAGGCATGCGCGAGGGCGGTGTTGCCTCTCACCACAGGTCTTGCCACCCTCAGCATATGGGTTGCCCGCGGCTTGCGAGGGCGCGGCGCTGCAGTCGAGGGCGCCTTGGTGCGCCCGGACAGGCCGAGGCGGTGGACTTTACCGATGACCGCGTTGCGGGTAATGCCACCGAGTTCCGCCGCGATCTGGCTGGCCGAAAGGCCATCCGACCAGAGCTTTTTGAGTTGCTCGACCCGTTCGTCCGTCCACGTCATTGAGCCTCTCCTGTCCGCGTGGTGTGTTCGCGGAATCCGAATCCATCATCGGGCAGCAAAAAGCCGCCGACGCTACGCACACCACTGGTAGATTTAAGTTTAGGTCCGCCGCACGAGATGTCGTATCCGACGAAAAGGACACTACAAGAGGCGCTGACTCGGCCGCAAGAGTCCGCGAAGACACATCCCCACAAAGGTGTTTATTTCCGCGGGTTATTCAGTGAAATGCGGCATTGAATTACCGTCCCCGTGTGTTGACAGGCCGGGGAGCACCCCTAGAATGTGTACAAGTGCCGCCCGCAGAGGCGGCACATTTCGTTTTTGTTCTGCGTCTTGTGACGCTTTTCTGCCGGATCATCTGCCGTGCTCTCACATCTTTTACCGACTTACGCCCGGGCCGAACTCGCTTTTGAGCGGGGTGAAGGGGTGTGGCTGACCGCCACGACGGGAGAGCGCTATCTCGATTTCTCGTCCGGCGTTGCCGTCAATGTCCTTGGCCATGCGCATCCCGTTCTGGTCGAGGCGCTGACCGACCAGGCGCACAAGCTCTGGCATGTGTCGAACCTGTTTCAGATGCCGGAAGCCGAGAAACTGGCCAAGCGTCTCTGCAGTGCCAGCTTCGCCGACGTCGTCTTCTTCGCCAATTCCGGCGCAGAGGCGATGGAAGCCTCGATCAAGACCGCGCGCAAATATCATGCGGCCAATGGCCAGCCGGAACGTATCCGCATCATCACCTTCGAAGGCGCCTTCCACGGGCGCACGCTGGCGACGCTCGCGGCCGGCGGTCAGAAGAAATATCTTGAAGGCTTCGGCCCGGTGGCCGGCGGCTTCGATCAGGTCGCTTTTGGTGACATCGAAGCAGTGAAGCAGGCGATCACGCCGGAAACCGCCGCCATCCTGATGGAGCCCGTACAGGGCGAGGGTGGCGTCCGCGTTGTGCCGGGCGAATTCATGCGGGCGATGCGCGAGCTGTGCGACAAGCATGGCCTGATGCTGGTGTTCGACGAAGTGCAGACCGGTCTCGGCCGCACCGGCGAACTCTTCGGCTATCAGCGCAGTGGCATTTCCCCCGACATCATGGCGCTGGCGAAAGCGTTGGGCGGCGGCTTTCCGATCGGTGCCTGCCTTGCCACGGCCGAAGCGGCGAAGGGCATGACGGTCGGCACGCATGGCTCGACCTTTGGCGGCAATCCGCTGGCGACCCGCGTCGGCAATGCGGTGTTGGACGTCGTGCTGACGCCGGGCTTCCTCGATCATTCGAAGAGAATGGCGCTGCTGTTCAAGCAACGGCTGGCCGAATTGAAGGATCGCCATTCGGCGGTCATTGCCGAGGTGCGGGGCGAAGGCTTGCTGATCGGTCTGCGCTGCGTCGTGCCGAATGGCGATTTTGTCGCGGCCTGCCGCGCCGAAAAGCTGCTGACGGTCGCGGCCGGCGACAATGTCGTGCGTTTGCTGCCGCCGCTGATCATCACCGAGGAAGACATTGCCGAAGCGATCGGTATGATCGATCGTGCCTGCACGCGCCTTGCCGCCAGCCAGACCTCGGCCAACAAGGTTGCCTCGTGATGACCAAGCGTAAACTGCGCCATTTCATTGATCTGCTCGACATCTCGCCGGCGGATCTGCGCGCAATCATTACATCCGCGCGCGCGATGAAAAAAACCAAGGGCGGCACGCGTGCCAAGCGACCACTCGCCGGCCAGACGCTGGCAATGATCTTCGACAAGCCGTCGACACGCACGCGCATCTCGTTCGAGGTGGCCATGCGTCAGCTTGGCGGCGATGTGGTCATGCTGACGGGCCAGGAAATGCAGCTCGGCCGCGGCGAGTCCATCCCCGATACCGCGCGGGTGATGTCGCGCTTTGTCGATGCCGTGATGATCCGCACGCTCAATCACGAACTCATCACCGAGATGGCGGAATATGCGACGGTGCCGGTGATCAACGGACTGACCAAGCGGTCGCATCCCTGCCAGGTGATGGCGGATGTCATGACCTTCGAGGAACATCTCGGCCCGATCAAGAAGAAGACCGTGGCCTGGACCGGCGATGCCAACAACGTGCTGACCTCCTGGATGCACGCGGCCGAACGGTTCGATTTCCACCTCAATGTGGCGACCCCGGCGGAACTGGCGCCGCAGAAATGGCTGCTGGACTGGGTCGAAAGTTCCGGCGCGTCCATCCAGGTCGGCACCGATCCGGAAGAGGCCGTGAGCGGGGCCGATTGCGTCGTCACCGATACCTGGGTGTCGATGGGCGACGAGGCGACACAGGCCAATCGCCACAACCTCCTGAAGCCCTACCAGGTCAATGCGCGGCTGATGGCGAAAGCCAATCCCGATGCGATTTTCATGCATTGCCTGCCGGCCCATCGCGGCGAGGAAGTGACCGACGAGGTGATGGATGGCCCGCAATCGGTCGTGTTTGACGAGGCCGAGAACCGCTTGCATGCGCAGAAGGGCATTCTTACTTGGTGCCTTAACGCCACCATTCGGTAGATGCCGCGACGATTTTGGACCAGACGGCCCAAAGTCGTCGTGATCGTTTCTGACATATCCGGATACGGTGTCGTTCTTCGTCACTGACCGCTGTCGCGACCGGTTTCGCGCAGCGGATCTTCGTTTTCAACATCCGGCGCGACATTTCATGAATATCGAAATCCCGACCCGCACGCCTTCGCCCCAATCCGCCGACGACACCATTCTGCCATTCGAGGTGGCGGCGCTGGACTTGCGCGGCCGCGTGGTCCGGCTCGGGCCCGCGGTCGACGAGATCCTGGCGCGGCATGATTATCCGCTGCCGGTCTCCAAATTGCTGGGCGAGGCCATTGCACTGGCGGCCTTGTTCGGCTCGTCGCTGAAATTCGATGGCCGTTTCATCATGCAGACGCAGAGCGATGGGCCGGTCCGCATGCTGGTGGTCGATTATGCGACCGGCGGGCGCATCCGTGCCTGCGCGCGGTTCGATCGCGCGCGGGTCGCAGCCGCCATCGCCGAGGGCAAGGATTCACCGGGCGAATTGCTGGGCCATGGTCATCTGGCGATGACCATCGATCAGGGTGCGGATATGAACCGCTATCAGGGCGTTGTCGCACTCGATGGCGGCGGGCTTGAAAACGCTGCGCACGAATATTTCCTGCGCTCGGAGCAGATTCCGACCCGCGTGCGCCTTGCCGTGGCCGAAGAGCTGCGCTCGGGCAATAGTGGTGCGACGCATCGCTGGCGCGCCGGCGGCATCATGCTGCAATTCCTTCCGAAGTCGGAGGATCGCATGCGCGTGCCCGATCTCGATCCGGGCGATGTACCGGAAGGCGCGGAGGTTCACGTCGCACCGGAAGATGACGCATGGGTGGAAGGCAAGGCGCTGGTTGAAACGGTCGAGGATATCGAGCTGATCGATCCGGATCTCTCCACCGAACGCCTCGTTTATCGGTTGTTTCACGAACGCGGCGTGCGCGTTTTCGACAATGCCAATGTGGAAGCGCAATGCTCCTGCTCGCGTGGCAGTGTCGAGGCGATGCTCAAAAGCTTCTCGCAGGACGATCGCGATCACATGGTCGAGGACGGCAAGATCGCTGTGACCTGCGAATTCTGCAATCGCACCTATGATTTTGCGCCGAACGAGATCGGCGCGAATGAGAGCAACACAGCGGATTGAGCGTTATCTCAACCTTGCTGTTTTAGCGCATCAGGCAACCACGAGACCGAACGAGCGGCGGCATTCAATGCAGCTGCTTCGGTCTCGTATAGGCCGTCGGAGTAATACTGCACCGGTGTCCAGGCGCCAGAATCCTCGACATCTCGACGAAACTCCTCAAATCCGAACGTGTCGTCAGGGCGCCGGAACAGATCGACACACCGGTCTTGGTCGCTATTTTCGATGCTGCGGAAGACAAGCCATGATTTGTCTATGCGTCTCGACATGGCATCATCCAGGCGATGAATTGTCCGTTCAGTTGATCGTCCGTGACGCGTGTACGCAGTCGAGCGAGAAGGCGGGAATGTCGATGTCGAAATGCTCGCCGTCATCCGTGATCATGCCATAGCTGCCGACCATAAAGCCCGACGGGGTCTGCAACGGGACGCCGCTCGTATATTCGAAGCTTTTGCCGGGTTCGATCACCGGCTCCTCGCCCACCACGCCGGCACCGCGAACTTCCTGCACGCGCCCCTGCCCATCGGTGATGTGCCAGTAGCGTGTTTTCAGCTGCACGGTTTCGCCGCCGTTATTGGCAATTTCGATCGTGTAGGCCCAAAAGAACTGGCCCTTGTCCGGCGCGGAGCGGTCGGCCAGGAAACGGGGCGACACCGTGACTTCAATATTCCGTGTGACGGCGCGGTACATGGCCAGCAATTTCACTATTCTACGAGACCTTAAATCCGGCAAAGATTTTTCTACAAATATCAGTATCAATTCGTGGCTTGCAACCGGCGATAGCCTCAAGCAAATGTCCCGCCCATCCATCCGGACCTTCGGAACCGCGCATCTTATGGATCCAGCGATCCCGACCGGCCGCGACCTGCGGCTCGACCTGTTTCGCGGCCTCGCGCTGTGGCTGATCTATCTCGACCATATTCCATCGAACATCGTCGCCTGGATCACGATCCGCAATTACGGCTTCAGCGACGCGACCGAAATTTTCATCTTCATTTCCGGTTTCACGGCCGCCTTTGTCTATGGCCGTGCAATGCGCGATTACGGCTTCATAGTGTCGAGCGCGCGCATCCTGAAGCGCGCCTGGCAGATCTATGTCGCCCATATCTTTCTGTTCGTGATCTATATGGGACAGATTGCCTATGTGGCGCGCGGCTTTCAGAATCCGCTCTACGCGGAAGAAATGAATATCCTCGAATTCCTGCAGCAGCCCGATATCATTCTGGTGCAGGCGCTGATGCTCAAATTCAAGCCCGTCAACATGGACGTGCTGCCGCTTTACATCGTGCTGATGGCGAGCTTCCCGCCGGTCCTGTGGCTGTTGTTGCGCAACAGCACATTGGCGCTCGCCATGTCGGTGCTGCTGTATATCC
>JAEXXW010000652.1 GCA_023405565.1 Pseudomonadota bacterium | reverse complement strand
CGCCAACACCGACCGCACCATCAAGGCGACGGTGCCCGGTCCCTTTACCATGGGCAAACAGGCGCAGGACGATTTCTACAAGGACGAAGTTGGTGTGGCGATGGATTATGCCGTTGCCGTGAATGAGGAGATCAAGGATCTGTTCGCGGCCGGCGCCGATATCGTGCAGATCGACGAGCCGTGGATGCAGCAGCATCCGGAAAAGGCGCGGGAATATGGTTTGAAGACGCTGGCGCGCGCGCTCGATGGCGTGACAGGTACCGTCGCCATCCATTTGTGCTTTGGCTATGCCGCCGTCGTGCACGACAAGCCGACCGGGTATTCTTTCCTGTCGGAACTGGAAAATACCGGTGTTCACCAGGTCTCGATCGAGGCGGCGCAGCCGAAGCTTGATCTCGAGGTGCTGAAAGCGTTGCCGTCGAAGACCATCATCCTCGGCGTCATCGATCTTGCCGATCTGACGGTGGAGCGACCCGAAACCATCGCCGGTCGCATTCGTGCCGCGCTGAAGGTCGTGCCGGCCGAGCGCCTCGTGATCGCGCCCGATTGCGGCATGAAATACCTGCCGCGCCCCGTCGCCTTCGCCAAGATGAAGGCGATGGTGGAGGGTACAAAGATGGTGCGTGAGGAACTCACGCGCGCCTGAATAAAAAAGGAGGAAACGCCCGAATGAGTACACGAAAAGGCCCCTTCCGCGCCGACCATGTCGGCAGCCTGTTACGGCCAAAGGCGATCCATGAAGCGCGCGCGAAAAAGGCCAAGGGCGAAATCACGGCCGACCAGTTGAAAGAGATTGAGGATCGCGAGATCGAGCGCGTCATCAAGAAGCAGGAAGAAGTCGGGCTGCAATCCATCACCGACGGTGAATTCCGAAGGTCTTGGTGGCATCTCGATTTTCTCTGGGGCCTTGGTGGCATCGAGAAATACGTGATGGATCAGGGCGTGCAGTTTTCCGGCATGAAGGTGCGGCCGGAATATGCGCACGTGACCTCAAAGCTCGGCTATCGCGGCCACCCGATGATCGAGCATTTCAAGTTTCTGAAAAGCCATACCAGCCGCACGGCGAAGATGACGATCCCGTCGCCATCGGCGCTCTATGGCCGAACCGGCCGCGCGTCGGTGACCGAACAGGCCTATCCCTCGCTCGATGCCTTCTTCAAGGAGCTGGGCGAGACCTATGGCAAGGCGGTGAAGGATTTCGCCGGCCATGGCTGCCGTTACCTTCAGCTCGATGAAGTGTTCATCGCCATGCTGTGCGATCCGCAATATCGCGAGAAGCAGATCAAGGCCGGCGACGATCCGGTCAAGCTCACCAACACCTATGGCGATCTCATCAATGCGGCGATGGCGGATATCCCGTCCGACATGACCATCACCATGCATCTGTGCCGTGGCAATTACCGCTCAACCTTCCAGGGTGAAGGCGGCTACGAGCCGGTGGCCGATGTGCTGTTCAACCGCATCAAGGTGCACGGTTATTTCATGGAATACGACACCGAGCGCGCCGGCACATTCGAGCCGCTGCGGCATGTGCCGAAGGATCGCAAGGTCGTGCTCGGTCTTGTCACCACCAAGACCGGAGAGCTTGAGAAGAAGGACGACATCAAGCGACGCCTCGATGAGGCGACGAAATATGTCAGCCTCGATCAGCTCTGCCTGTCGCCGCAATGCGGCTTCGCTTCGACCGAGGAGGGCAACATGCTGACCGAAGAGCAGCAATGGGCGAAGCTGCGGATGATCGTCGAGGTCGCGGACGAAGTGTGGGGTAAGAATTAAAGCTGTATTATTCGTCATGCGCGGGCTTGACCCGCGCATCCCGCTTAGGGGCACACAGTGCCTGCCTTGTCGGGATGGCCGGGTCAAGCCCTGCCATGACGAAACACTATTCCTCGAATATCGCCACGGCCCGTGTCCATCCCGCCGAGCCGCCTTTCACCTTCACGGGAAAACACGACACCATGAAGCCGGACGGCGGCAGGTGCTCGAGATTGTGCAGCTTCTCGATATGGCAATAGCCGATATCGCGGCCGGCCTTGTGGCCTTCCCAGATGATCGAGGGATCGCCGTCCTTCGCATAAGTCTGCGCGGTGTATGAGAATGGCGCATCCCAGCTCCAGCCATCGGTGCCGGTGACACGCACGCCGCGCTCGGTGAGATAGAGCGTGGCCTCGCGGCCCATGCCGCAGCCGGAATCGATATAATCGGCTTCCCCGTATTTCGCGCCCGCGGCGGTGTTCACCAGCACGATCTCCAGCGGCAGCAGCGTATGGCCGATGCGTTCGAGCTCGGTTTCGACATCGCGCGCGGTGACGACATGGCCTGATGGAAAATGCCGGAAATCGAGCTTCACGCCGGGCTGGAAGCACCAGTCGAGCGGCACCTGATCGATGGTCATCGACGGCTTGGGTTGGCCCAGCGCGTGGTCCATCGTCGGATGATAGTGATAGGGCGCATCGAGATGCGTGCCGTTATGTGTGGTGATCTGGACCTTTTCCAGCGCCCAGCCGGCGCTGTCGGGCAGATCGCTCGCCTGCAGGCCGGGAAAAAAGCCGCGGATGCGATCGATGGTCTGGTCGTGCCGCAGATATTCGATCTTCGGCAGCGCCACCGGCGGATCGCTGGCGACATCGCTTTCCAGCGGGATCGAGATATCGACGAAGCGGCGGGTCATGAGAACTCCATTGAGCTGGATCATTGACCACGATAAACCGCTCACCTAGCCTTTTTGTAAAGGCTCATTTACAGCGCAAGCCAGATTGGAATGAGCCGCAGAAGTTCCTTGCCCTTCGCAGTGATCGGTTCGCTGCGAAAGGGTGAGTTTGGAGGAAGTGGAATGTTTTCAAGACTGGTTGTCGGTATTGCTTTTGCAGCGGCGCTGTCAGGCCCGGTCTGCGCGCAGCAGAAATATCCAACCCGCAATATTGAGGTCATCATCCCGTTCGCGGCTGGCGGCGGCGTCGATCTCATCGGCCGCGCGGTTGCAGCATCGCTGGCGGAGCAGTTCGGCCAGAGCGTGGTGGTGCAGAACCGGGATGGCGCCGGTGGCACGCTCGGGTTCGGTGCGCTCGCCAATGCCGCGCCGGATGGCTACACGCTCGGTTTCGGCCCCTCGACGCCGATCGCGAACGCGCCCTATCTGGTGAAGGGCGTGCGCTATAATGTCGAATCCTTCGACTATATCTGCCAGGTGTTCGAGAATGTGTTCGCCATCGCCGTCGGGCCGAACTCGCCCTACAAGACCGCGAAGGAGCTGTTCGCAGCGGCCGGCGACAAGGGCCTGAATTTTGGCCATGCCGGTCTCGGCTCGATCCCACATCTGTCGGTTGAAAATCTCGCCGAAGCGTTGAAGGTGAAAGTGCAGCATCTGCCGTTCCGTGGTGACGGCGCGATGATGCCGGTGCTGCTGAAGGGCGATCTCGATTTCGGTGCGCCGGCGATCTCGTCGATCCGCGGCAACGATCAGATCCGTCCGCTGGTGGTGTTCTCGGCCAAGCGTCATCCCGCTTACCCGGATGTGCCGACAGCCGGTGAGCTTGGCGTGACGACCGCTGTGCCGCCTGGGCAGAACGGCCTCTATGCGCCGAAGGGATTGCCGGCCGATGTGAAGGCCGCACTCGAAAAAGGTTGCGCCAATGCGGTGAAGGCAGAAGGCGTGCTGACGGTGACAGGCAAAACCGGACAGAGCGTGGCCTATCTCACTGGGCAGGAATTCCACGATCAGACCGCGGCCGATTACAAGTTCAAGGGCGAGCTGATCAAGCGGCTGGGACTCGGCGCGCAATAGGCGCTCATGTGAGGCGACGATGCCGATCGATCTGGACAAGCTCGTCGCCCTTGCCTTTCCCGATACCGAGCAGAGCTATTCCGAACGGGATGTGATGCTCTATGCGCTCGGTATCGGGCTTGGGCACGATCCGCTCGACCGGCGTGAACTTGCCTTCGTCTACGAAAAGAACCTGAAGGTGCTGCCAACCTTTCCGGTCGTGCTTGGCTTCGATCCGTTTCTGCTGCGTGATCATGACACCGGTGTCGACTATACGCTGACGGTGCATGGCGAGGAGCATCTCACGCTGCACCGGCTCCCTGCGACATCGGGCGTGATTGTCGCGCGTCATTCTATTCGCGATGTGATCGACAAGGGGCCCGGCAAGGGTGCGTTGCTGCTAATGGAGCGCGCGATCTCCGACAAGGTGTCAGGCGAGCCGATCGCCACTGTCCGACAGACGGTATTCTGCCGCGGCAATGGTGGGTTCGGTGACGTGCGGCCTTCACCGCCGGCGCATCCGATCCCCGAGCGTGCGCCGGATTTTGTCTGCGATCTCGCGACTCGGCCAGAGACGGCGCTGATCTATCGCCTGTCGGCCGATACCAATCCGCTGCATGCCGATCCCGACGTTGCGAAAGCTGCGGGCTTTGAACGGCCTATCCTGCAAGGGCTGGGGACATTCGGTGTTGCCGGCCACGCGCTGCTGCGCACGCTCTGCGACTATGATCCGTCGCGCGTG
>JAEXXW010000435.1 GCA_023405565.1 Pseudomonadota bacterium | reverse complement strand
TCGGGCTGACGAAGGTCGTGGCGCTGGAAACGGCAAAGACCGGCGTGACCTGCAACGCGATTTGCCCGGGATGGGTGCTGACGCCGCTGGTGCAGAAGCAGATCGATGCGCGGGCCGCGAATGAAGGCATTTCGGTCGAGAAGGCCAAGCTCGATCTTCTAAGCGAGAAGCAGCCTTCGCTCGAATTCGTCACGCCCGAGCAGCTTGGGGGCGTCGCGGTATTCTTATGTTCGGATGCAGCGGCGCAGATTCGTGGACAGGCTCTTGGCGTCGACGGCGGCTGGACCGCGCAATAGCTCCGGCTATTCCGCTATTTTATTGCGGCGAGGGCTGCCGAAACCGCGATCAACTGATCGTCGACGGTCGGGTCTTTGGCGCCGGCTCGCGCCTGTGCCAGCAATGACAGCAATTGATTGCGCTCTTCCGGATTGGCGAGCTTGCCCCAGACATCGACCGTGTCCTGCAAGGCCTTTGCAAGCAGCCGGGCATTATCGACCTTCGGGCCGCCGCCGATAAAGGTGACGGCGCCGGACACGGTTTGCATATAGCCGCTGCGAACCTGCGCCATGCCCTGCTGTCGCACCGGCAGGTTGCGCTCCTTCTCCGACAGCGCCTGCATGAAGGCATCGGCGGCGATTGCCATACGCGGCATGAGCCGCAGCAGGAAATCCATGGCGACGGAGAGCTGGTCCTCATAGCGCGCAACGTTTTCCTGAACCGCCTTTTGCAGCGGCTCGCCTTTGGGATCGGAACCGAGATTGATGATGCCGACATAGCTGGAGGCGGCGACCCCGAGCCATTCAGACAGCCATGGCAGGTCTGCACCCGTTGCTGCCGGTAGCGCCTCGACGGCTTTGGTGTCGAAGATGGTTGCGAACAAGGTTGAGCCGGGCGGCGCGGCCAAATCGAGTTGTGTTTTTTCCGCTGCTGCCTTGTCGAGATACGCTTTGAACTCCTTCGAGGCCTGAACGGCGGCCAGAGACAGGCGCGGACCATCCTGGGCGGAGGCTGGCGTCGAGACGGACAGAATGACGAGAGTAAGCAGGGCGACGATCTGGCGCATGGCCGACTCCGTTTCAGGCATCCTGTCACGCGGTCTTGCCGCTGACCAGACACTGGCGTTTCATGGCCCCAGCACTTAGGTCAGTCCAGTATGACGGATTCCGAAGCCAATCGTTTTTCTGCCCGCGCGCGGCGCTATGCCCGCGTGGGAACCGATGTCGGGGGCGTGGCGGCGCGGATCGCCGGGGCGCGATTCTTCGGCATGGATTTGGATCGGGCCAAGAATGCCGCGCAACTGGCGGCCGCGCTTGGCGGGCTGAAAGGCCCGATCATGAAGGTGGCGCAGCTTCTGTCCACGATTCCGGACGCGCTGCCGCAGGAATATGTCGCCGAACTTGCCAGGCTGCAGAGCGAAGCGCCGCCGATGGGCTGGGCTTTCGTCAAGCGCCGCATGACGGCAGAACTCGGTGCGGAGTGGCAATCCAAATTCGCTGAATTCGAGCACAAGCCCGCAGCCGCCGCATCGCTGGGGCAGGTGCACAAAGCGCGTGCGCATGACGGGACGGCGCTCGCCTGCAAGCTGCAATATCCGGACATGCAGTCGGCCGTCGAAGCCGATCTCAAACAGCTCAATCTTCTGTTCGCCCTGCATCGGCGGATGGAACCGGCCATTGACACCAGCGAGATCAACAAGGAGATCGGCGAGCGCATTCGCGAAGAACTCGATTATCGTCGCGAGGCGAAACATGTCGCGCTTTATCGCGACATGTTGTCAGGCTCCGATCTGATCCGTGTGCCGCGCGTCCGGCCGGAATTGTCCACGTCGCGGCTTCTGACGCTCGACTGGCTCGATGGCAACAAGCTGCTGACGTATAAGGAAGCGCCGCTTGAGCACCGCAATCGCATTGCGCAGGCGATGTTCACGGCATGGTGGTTTCCGTTCAGCCGCTTCGGTGTCATCCACGGCGACCCGCATCTCGGTAATTACAGCGTATTCGAGGAGGGCGGCGCGCCAGGCGGCATCAACCTTCTTGACTATGGCTGTATCCGGATTTTCCCGCCGCGATTTGTCGGGGGCGTCGTCGATCTCTATCACGGGTTGCGCGATCATGACGAGGCCAAGATCGTGCATGCCTACGAGACCTGGGGCTTCAAGGGGCTGTCACGCGAGCTGATCGACATTCTCAATATCTGGGCGCGCTTTATCTATGGTCCTCTGCTTGACGATCGGGTGCGCAGCATTGCCGATGGCGTGAAGCCTGGCGAGTATGGCCGCCGCGAAGCCTTTCGCGTCCATCAGGCCTTAAAGGCGAAAGGGCCGGTGACGGTCCCGCGTGAATTCGTGTTCATGGATCGCGCCGCCATCGGGTTGGGAGGCGTATTTCTCCATCTCCACGCCGAGTTGAATTTCTACCGTCTCTTCAATGAGGCTATAGAGAATTTCTCTATAGCGCAGGTGACGTCGCGGCAGGCCGCTGCGCTCGAAAAAGTTGGGCTCCAGGCCCATATTTGAGTGCAATTTTCACGTCTTGGAAGTTGTCCCCACAATTCGTCCCGTTGCCCTTGCGGCACAATTGCGGTAACCGGATTGGGAATTATCGCCTTACGGGGACTGGAATGGCTGACCACAGCGAAGTGGCCTACACGACGGCTGACGGTAACGACTACAGGGAACACGAGCGGACCTATCTTGCGTTCCTGACCCTCGCCAAATGGGGGACCGGGATCGTCGTCTGCATTCTTATTCTGATGGCCTATTTCCTGGTCTGACATCAGGCTGAAGGGGCGGGGGCCACAATGAAAATTGCCGTAGCTGCGGAGTCCGACAAGGCCGAGCCGCGCGTTGCCGGCACGCCCGAAACGGTCAAGAAGCTGATCGGCCTGGGCGCCGAGGTTGCTGTTGAGCCGGGAGCCGGTGTGCAATCCGGCATTCTGGACGCCGATTACACGGCGGCCGGCGCGACGGTGTCGAAAGAGGCGGTCAAGAACGCCGACATCGTGCTGCGCGTCCGGCGCCCGTCTCCCGAGGAATTGCTGCTCTACAAAGAGGGCGCGCTGGTCATCGCGATCATGGACCCCTACGGCCATGAAGCCGCGCTCAAAGGCATGGCCGATGCCGGTCTCGTCGCCTTTGCGATGGAGCTGATGCCGCGCATCACCCGCGCCCAGTCCATGGACGTGCTGTCGAGCCAGGCGAATCTCGCCGGCTATCGCGCTGTCATCGATGCTGCGGCCGAATATGGTCGCGCATTGCCGATGATGATGACGGCGGCGGGCACGGTGCCTGCGGCCAAGGCCTTCATCATGGGTGTCGGCGTTGCCGGCCTGCAGGCGATCGCGACCGCGCGCCGTCTTGGTGCGGTGGTCACCGCGACCGACGTGCGTCCGGCAGTGAAGGAACAGGTGCAGAGCCTCGGCGCGAAATTCATCGCCGTCGAGGACGACGAGTTCAAGCAGGCCGAGACCGCTGGCGGCTATGCCAAGGAAATGTCGAAAGAGTATCAGGCCAAGCAGGCTGAACTCGTCGCCGAGCACATCAAGAAGCAGGACATCGTCATCACCACGGCGCTCATTCCGGGTCGTCCGGCGCCGCGCCTGATCACCAAGGAGATGGTGGCATCGATGCGGCCGGGTTCGGTGATCGTCGATCTTGCGGTCGAGCGCGGCGGCAATGTCGAAGGCGCGCGTCCCGGCGAAGTCGTCAACGTCAATGGCGTGAAGATCGTCGGCCATCTCAACGTGCCGGGCCGTCTCGCGGCTTCGTCGTCGGCGCTGTATGCGAAGAACCTGCTGACTTTCCTCGAAATCCTGATCGACAAGAAAGACAAGAAGCTTGCGATCAACTGGGACGACGAGATCGTCAAGGCGACGGCGCTCACGCGCGACGGTCAGATCATTCCCCCGAATTTCCAGCCGAAGGGCTGATCTTAAGGAGCGACCGCAATGGAACATGTCGATCCTTTCGTTTTCCAGTTCTCTGTTTTCGTGATGGCCGTGTTCGTTGGCTATTACGTGGTGTGGTCGGTGACGCCGGCTCTGCATACGCCGCTGATGTCGGTGACCAACGCGATCTCGTCCGTGATCGTGGTCGGCGCGCTGCTCGCGGTGGGTGTGCAGATCATGGACTCCGGCACCGTGTTCGCGCGCATTCTCGGCTTCATCGCGCTGGTCTTTGCATCCATCAACATCTTCGGCGGCTTCCTGGTCACGCAGCGCATGCTCGCGATGTACCAGAAGAAAGAAAAGAAGCAGTGAGCGAGACATGAGCCCGAACATCGTCGCGCTTCTTTATCTCATCGCCGGCGTCCTCTTTATTCTCGCGCTGCGCGGATTGTCGTCTCCGGCAACGAGCCGGCAGGGCAACCTGTTCGGCATGGTTGGCATGGGGATCGCGATCCTCACGACGCTGGCCGCGCATCCGCCGGCGGGCTTTGTCGCCTGGTTGCTGGTGCTGCTCGGCATCGGCATCGGCGGCGGCATCGGTGCGGTCATCGCGCGCAAGGTGCCGATGACGTCGATGCCCGAACTCGTCGCCGCCTTCCACTCGCTGGTTGGCATGGCCGCGGTGCTGGTTGCTGCAGGCGCTCTTTATGCGCCGGAAGCCTTCGGCATCGGCAAGGCCGGCGCGATTCACGGCTTGAGCCTCGTCGAAATGTCGCTTGGCACCGCGATCGGCGCCATCACCTTCACCGGCTCGGTCATCGCCTTCCTGAAGCTGTCCGGCCGCATGAGTGGCGCACCGATCATGTTGCCGGCGCGCCATGCGATTAACATCGCGCTCGGCATCGGCGTGATTCTTCTGATCGCGCTGTTCGCCCGCACCGAGAGCCATACGCTGTTCTGGTTGCTGGTGATCGCGTCGCTGGTCTTCGGCGTCTTGATCATCATTCCGATTGGCGGCGCCGACATGCCGGTCGTGATCTCGATGCTGAACTCCTATTCCGGCTGGGCGGCCGCGGGCATCGGCTTCACGCTGGGCAACTCCGCGCTGATCATCACCGGTGCGCTGGTGGGGTCGTCCGGTGCGATCCTGTCCTACATCATGTGCAAGGGCATGAATCGCTCCTTCATCTCGGTGATCCTGGGTGGTTTCGGCGGCGAAGTGGCTGCCGCCGGTGGTGCGCAAGAGCAGCGTCCGGTCAAGCTCGGCTCGGCGGAAGATGCCGCCTACATCATGAAGAACGCCTCCAAGGTCATCATCGTGCCGGGCTACGGCATGGCGGTGGCGCAGGCGCAGCACGCGCTGCGCGAGATGGCCGACCATCTCAAGAAGGAAGGCGTCGAGGTGAAGTACGCCATTCACCCGGTGGCCGGCCGCATGCCCGGCCACATGAACGTGCTGCTGGCCGAAGCCAACGTGCCGTACGACGAGGTGTTCGAACTCGAGGACATCAACTCGGAATTCGCACAGGCTGATGTTGCCTTCGTGATCGGCGCCAATGACGTCACCAATCCGGCCGCCGAAGAGGACAAGACCTCGCCGATCTATGGCATGCCGGTGCTGCAGGTGTGGAAGGCGGGCACGGTGATGTTCATCAAGCGCTCGCTCGCATCGGGCTATGCCGGCATCGACAATCCGCTCTTCTATCGTGACAACACGATGATGCTGCTCGGCGACGCCAAGAAGATGACCGAGCAGATCGTCAAGGGGATGAATTGAGGACATAGCTCCGCCGGCCCTGTTATTTGGCCGGCGCGAGCTACGCCGTCGTCTCGCGACTTTGCTCACGCCGCATATCGGAAACGCGCGATAGGCGGGTGAGGGGAATGATGCGCCGAAAGACGCAGGGCATTCCTGA
>JAEXXW010000420.1 GCA_023405565.1 Pseudomonadota bacterium | reverse complement strand
GATAAAGCCCGCGCAGGCGCAGCGACGGCAGGCCGAAGATCACGCCGAGCAGCGCACCGACCATGGCAGCGGCCGGCAGCGTCAGCCAGATCGGCGTGTTGAATTCCTTGAACAGGATGCCGGCCGTGAAGGCGCCGGCGCAGAGAAGGCCGGCATGGCCGAGCGAGATCAGCCCCGCATAGCCGGTCAGCAGCATCAGCGACAGGGCGCCGATGGAGGCGAGAAAGACCTGCGTGACGAGATCGAGATAGAAATTCGAGGCGACGAACGGAAAGCCGATCAGCGCAATGACGAAGACGACGGCGCTGATGCGCTGGAGTTTCGTTTGAGTGAGGGCGATGTCCTGCCCGTAGCTGGTACGGAAATAGCCCGAGGCGCGCGGCTGGCTAGACACGGTCAAGCTCCTCGCGCGTGCCGAACAGGCCCCAGGGGCGCACGGCCAGCATCGCAATCAAGACGATGAAGGGAATGACGTCGGAGAGAAGCGGATCGATATACTGGATCGACAGCACCTCGCAGGCGCCGATGATCAACGCGCCGATGATCGCGCCGACGAGTGAATCGAGTCCGCCGACGAGTGCGGCGGGAAAGGCCTTCAGCCCGATGATCATCATCGACGAGGTGAGGCCGGAATCGAGCGAGATCAGCATGCCGGCCAGCGCGCCGGTCAGCGTCGAAAGGCCCCAGGCCAGCGCGTAGATGGCATGCAGGTTGATACCGCGTTGTGCGGCGAGCAGTGGATTCTGTCCCGCCGCGCGCATGCGCACGCCCCATGCGCCAAAGCGCAGGAAGGTGAACAGCGCCGCATAGACGAAGGCGGTGGTGCCGACGAGGATCGCCGCGAACAGCAAGATGCGCGCCCCACCGGGCAGCGCGAGCGCCGGATTGGAAAAGCCGAGCGCCTGTCCCGGATATTGCTGCTGTGCCGACCAGATCAGTACCATGATGCCGCGCAGGAGAATGCCGAGCGCGACGGTAGTGAGCACGGCGGCGAGCACCATCTCGCCGGTCATCTTGCGCATCAGGAAGACGTAGACCATCACGCCGACGACGAGGCTGAGCACGATGGCGGCAAGAATGGCGATGGCCGGCGAACTGGAGAACATCCACGCGGTGGTCAGCAGCAGATACGAGCCGACCATCATCAACTCGCCATGCGCGAGATTGAGCACGCGGCTGACGCGATAGACCAGCACATAGCCGCAGGCGATCAGCGCGTAGATCGACGACAGGACGATGATGTTGACGATGAGTTGCAAGGTCTATCGGACTTTCTTCAACAACGGCGCAGTGGCGGCTTCAAGCGAGGTCTTCACTCATTATTTCCGCTAATCTCCGCCAACGGGTCCGCGCTATGCGCGGCCCTATGACAGGTTCCAGCGGGGTTCCAGAGCTCAGATTACAGTTTTTTCTTCTTGCCCTGTGTCCCCGCCTTCGCGGGGACGAGCGGTGTGATTGTCGCTTTGACTCCAAAGCTATTCCACATCGTAGCTGTACCAATCCTTCGCGATGGCGATCTTGGATGCCGCCGGGTCCCACTTGTAGACGCGATAGAATTGTTTGGTGCGGAAGTGGTTGTCCTTGGTCCATTCGATCGGACCGCCACGCAGTCCCTTCAGATCGACCTTGAGGTTGGACATCGAGTCACGCAGCGACGCCGTCGTCGCCTTCGCGCCCGCGCCTTTCAGCGCCGCTTCGATCACCATGCCGGCGATCCAGCCTTCGACCATCTGGTCCGGCGGATATATGCTGCCGGCTTTCTTCGCGGCTTCGGCGATGACTTTCTGCTCCGGCAGTTCATCGTCGAACAGCGCATTGGCGCCGACGACGAACAGCTTCGGATCCTTGATGCGCTTCAGTTCGCCTTCGGCTTCGAGATGGGCCCAAGCGATGAAATCGTCCTGCCAGCCGAGACGGCGTAGCGCCTCGAAGGTGCGCACCTGTGTCACCCACGGCGCCCATGAGAATACCCAGTTCGCACCGGCATCCTTCAGCTTGGTGGCGAAGGGCGTGTAATCCGGCGTCGGCGGCGGAATGACTTCGACGCCGAGCGCGGTCATGCCCATCTCCGGCGCAAGCTTGGCGGCGAATTCCATTTCGCCGCGCGACAGCGGAATGGCCATGGCCGAGAAGCCGATCTTCACCGGCGTGCCCTTGGCCCGATCCTTCACGAAGGTCAGCGCGGCGCGGCTGTCATAGGTCGAGGCATAGGCGGTCGTACAGAATTGCAGCGGATCGGCCGGCGGATAGACGTCCTTCGGACACACGCCGCTCGCAAACAGCAGCGGCGTCTTCGAGTTGCGCGACTCTGCAACGACCGGCGCATAGGTGGAGGACAGGCTGGCATTGACCAGCAGGATGGCATTGTCCTGCGAGACCAGCTTCTTGGCATTGGCAACTGCCTTCGACGGCTCGGCGGAATCGTCCTGGATCACCAGCTTGATCTGTTTGCCGTTGACGCCGCCGCGCGCATTCACGCCATCGAGATAGATGCGTAGCGCATCCATGGCCGGCGCATAGGTGGACGCGGGCGGTCCGGTCAGCGCCGCCGTCACGCCGATCACATAAGCATCCTGCCCCGAAGCGGAGCCTGCGAGGCCAACAAGCCCGGCCGCAGCCAGCGCGATCTTCAGTCGCATCAGATGATCCTCCCTTAATTGCTGTTGTCGCAATTCATTTCAGTTTTGTTGTCAGTTTATTGCCGTCAGACTTTAAACACGCAGCGTGTCGCCAACCTCCGCAGCCAGCACACGGCTTTCACTTTCATCATACATATCTTCGACCAGCGCCTTGAAGCGGTCATACATCAGGCTGCGTTTCACCTTGCGGGTCGGCGTCACCGGCTCGCCATCCTGTTCGGGATCGAGCTCTTTCGGCAGAATACGGAATTTCTTGATCTGCTCGACGCGAGCGAATTCGGTGTTGGCCTTGTCGATCTCGGACTTGATGAGGGTCTGCACGGCCGCGTTCTGAACGAGGCTGGTGAAACCTGTGTAGTTCACGTCGTTCGCGCGCGCCCAGTCGGCGACGGAATCGAAATCGATCTCGATCAGCGCGGTGAGATATTTACGGCCCTGTCCGAACACGATCGACTCGCTGATGTAAGGGCTGGCGCGCAAAGTGTTCTCGATCGAGGACGGTGAAATGGTCTTGCCGCCGGCGGTGACGATGAAATCGCGGGCGCGATCGATCAGCCGAAGATTGCCATCCTTCCATTCGCCGACATCGCCGGTATGCAGCCAGTTGTCGGTGTCGACGATCTCGCGCGTGGCATCCGGCTTTTGCCAATAGCCTTCGAACTGATCCGGTCCCTTGACGAGAATCTGTCCGTCATTGTCGAGGCGCACCTGCCAGCCATTGACGACGGTGCCGACATTGCCCGGCCGCGCAAAGCGCTGCTTCTGCCCGCTGATGAAGGAGCCGCCGGTTTCGGTCTGGCCATAGGCCTCGACGAGATTGACGCCCCATATCTGCCAGAGCGCGGCGGTCTCCTGCGGCAGCGGCGCCGCGCCGGAGATGGCAAGCTCCAGCTTGTCGAGGCCGAGCTTGTTGAGTACGCGGCCAAAGGCGATGCCGCGCGCCACGCCATTCATGGCGCTGGTGACGGCATCGGTCTTGCCAGCCCAGCGGCGGCGCGCCGATGCGCGGCCGATCTTCATGGCGGTGCTGTAGACGGCTCGCTTGACCGGCGAGGTGGTGCTGAGGCCGACGAGGATCTGCGAGGCGAATTTCTGCATGTAGCGCGGCACGGTGAAGAGAGCGGTCGGCGCCACCTCGAACATCGTCTGCATCAGATCGTCGACGTCTTCGCCGAAATGCGGCACGAGGCGAGAGACCAGCGGCAGCGTGGTCGCGACATCGCGGCCGAAGATGTGACACATCGGCAGGAACACGACCGTGCGGTGATCCTTGTCGCGCAGGGTCGGATAGTGATCGACGATGGCATAGACGCCGGCAAGGTGCTTGCCGTGTGAGACGAGGGCGCCCTTCGGATTGCCGGTGGTGCCGGAGGTGTAGACGATGAAGGCCGGATCGCTGCCCTTCAGCGTCGCCGTCATCTGCTCCAGCGCGGCGATGCAAGCCTTGTCGTCCTGTGAGACCTCACTGAGAATGTCCGACAGCGATTTCAGCTTCGGATGGCTGTAATCGAACATCGCCGAATCGTCGATGACGACAATCCATTTCAGGTTCGGCAGCTTGTCGGCCACTTGCAGGATCTTGTCGACATATTCCTGATCCTCGGCGATGAAGATCGAGGCGCCGCCATCGGTCATCTGGTATTCGACTTCCGACACGGAAGCCGTTGGATAGATGCCATAGACGATCGCGCCGGCGGCCTGAGTGGCCATGTCGCAGATCACCCATTCCTCGCAGGCGTCGCCCATGATCGCGACGCGATCGCCTTTCGCGAGACCGAGTTTCTGCAAAGCGAGAGCGTGACGGCCGACCGAAACCGCGTAGTCGCGCCAGCTGCGTTCACGATAAAGACCAAGCTGCTTGGCGCGATAGGCGACAGCATCCGGCTTCTGCCGCGCATGCTCGGCGATCAGCCCCGGCGCGGTCTTGCCGCGCAGGCTCGCAAAGATCGCAGGTTGCGCTGCGGTCTCTCCCATGGCGCCTTATGCCATGAAGGAGTGACGCAATTCGCCAGCGGAGAAATCGCCTGTCATGTCTGTCATCGCGCAGCATCCTCCCGAATGAGCGGGGCAAGTTGCCGAAGCACCCTGCCGCTGGCCGGTTGTCCGGCTCATTTAAGCGTTCATTTCAGCGCCGGAAATTCTATAGGTCAATCAAATTTTTCTGTGCCCACGGCGCGTTTGCCGCGACGTTGCGTCCTTCGCATCTGCCGGTTGATCGATGCCGTTCAGAACGAATCGAATGAATTCGCCGCCGATGTGCTCGATCGACATCTGTTCGCGTTCGTACCAGGCGGCGCAACCATTCACGACCGAGAGAATGGACAGGGTGGCGAGGCGCGTGTCGATATCGCTGCGGAATTCGCCGCTGCGCTGTCCGTCCTTGAGAACGCCTTCAAACACGGCCTCGACGCCGCGCGATCCCTTGCCCACCTTGCGGCGGCTATGCGCGGGCAGGAATTGCCGCTGCGTCAGGAA
>JAEXXW010000372.1 GCA_023405565.1 Pseudomonadota bacterium | reverse complement strand
CGCGATATCGCCGACGATCTCCTCAAGGATATCCTCGAGCGTCACCAGCCCCATGACCTCGCCATATTCATCGACGACCAGCGCCAGCGGCGTCTTGCGACGGCGGAATGCTTTCAACTGCTCGATCAACGGCCTTACTGTCGGCACGAACCACGGCGGACGCGCCAGCGATACGACATCGATCTTCGATAGCTGGCCGCTGGCCTCCTGTACGGCAACGAGCAAATCGCGCACATGCAGGATGCCGACGAAATTGTCCGGCCGCCGGCTCCAGAGCGGGATGCGCGTAACAGGCAAACCCAGAATAGCCTTCACGACATCTTCCGGCGCATCGTCGGCGCAGACCGTGATCATCTCGGTGCGATGGATCATCACATCGGACACTTCGAGTTTACGAAGATCGAGAACACCGCCGACCATATCGCGATCCTGCTTTTCGACCGCGCCGTTGCGATGAAGAAGATCGATCGTACCACGCAGCTCTTCACGCGCGGACAGGACCGACACCTTTTCGCCGGCGCGTGCACCGAAACAGGCCAGGAGGACCGACAGGCAATATTCGATAACGATCTGCAGCGGATCAAAAACCCAAATGGTGAAACGCACCGGCTGGACAACAAGCAGGGCGATGCGTTCCGGGGCATTGATCGCGACAGCTTTCGGCAGAATATCTGTGATGACGGTGATCACTATCGTCATCACCACGATGGCATACACAATGCCAACCCTGCCGAACCAGGTCAGCATCAGCGCCGTCGCCAGCACCACCGCGCCGACATTGACAACATGCCTGGCAATCAGAAGCCCACCAATCAGACGCTCGCGCGCATCCAGCAGCCGGTTGACGATCCTCGCATTGGCATTACCGGCCTTTTCCATGCGCAACATGCGCGAACGCGACAAAGTCGTCAGCGCAGTCTCACTGCCGCAAAGAAAGCATGACAGCGCAAGACAGGTCAGGATCGCCAGCAATGCCAGCCAGTCTTGAAGGTCCATCGATCAGCGCAATTGATCGTCCAGAAAGTCTCGAACATCGGCAATATCGATATCCGGAGCAATGAAGCTCCGGCCGATACCGCGCGCCAAAATGAAGGTCAGCCGTCCCCGGCGCACTTTCTTGTCCTGGGCGATGAGATCCAGCAGCAGGTCCACACTGGGCTTCTCGCCCTGAATGTCCGCTATCCGCGTTGGCAAGCCGACAGCCGCAAGATGCCGGACCACGCGATCTGCATCGGCTTGCGAACACAAGCCGCGGCGCGCCGAAAATGCGAAGGCCAGCACCATGCCGACCGAGACGGCTTCGCCGTGATACAGCCGGTCGGAAAATCCGGCTGCCGCCTCCAATGCATGACCGAATGTGTGACCAAGATTGAGCAAGGCGCGATCGCCGGTCTCGCGCTCATCGCGCGCCACGACCTGCGCCTTCATCCGGCAACTAACGGCTATCGCGTGTTCGCGGGCGGGACCGCCGGCAAACACATCGCGCCAGTTGCTTTCCAGCCAGGCGAAGAAATCGGCATCCCCGATCAGACCGTATTTGGCGACTTCCGCATAACCAGCGCGCATGATGCGGGTTGGCAGCGTATCGAGCAGCGCCGTATCGGCGACAACGAGAATCGGCTGATGAAACGCACCGATGAGATTTTTGCCATGACGCGAGTTGATACCGGTCTTGCCGCCGACCGACGAATCCACCTGCGCCAGCAGCGTTGTCGGCACTTGCACGAAGTCGAGCCCGCGCCGAACAGCCGACGCAGCAAAGCCGGCGAGATCGCCGATCACACCACCGCCCAGAGCGACGATGAGATCGTTGCGCTCGATACGCGCCGCAATCAATTCCTCGCAGACGCGCTCGAAGATGGGATAGCTTTTCGAGCCCTCGCCCGCAGCCACCAGAATCCGGCTTGTCGTGATGCCGGCGTCGTTCAACGAGACTTCGGCAGTCGCCAGGTGATGCCGCGCCACGGTTTCGTCTGTGACGATTGCAACGCGGGCGCCAGGCCGCAACGCGGCGACACGCCGGCCAAGATCCGCCAGCAAACCACGACCGATGACGATGTCGTAGGCGCGACCGGCCAACGCCACCTCGACCGTAATCGGATCGTTGTTGCGGAGCGGTGCCGTCATGATTGCGCATCCTTTGGTGCGGCAGAAATTCCGAGATGGGCCAACACAGCCTGGATCGTCTCGTCCACGATCACCTCATGCGATACGTCGCGCGACTCGATCGCCACAGCGGCGAGCGCGTAAACCGGATAGCGCTCATCCATGAGCCGCTGCAAGGTTGCGGCCGGGTCGGCTGTCCGCAGCAACGGACGATCGCTTCGCCGCTTGATCCGCCGCATCAGGACATCGAACTCTGCCTTCAGCCAGACAGCGACGCCCTTCTGGGCAATCAGATGCCGGGTCTCGGCGTTCATATAGGCTCCCCCGCCCGTCGCCAGGACCTGCGGACCGGCGTCCAGGAGCCGCGCAATGACGCGGGCCTCGCCGGCGCGGAACTCGGGCTCGCCCCGAACCTTGAAAATTTCAGGGATTGTCATCCCGGCCGCGGCTTCGATTTCGGTATCCGCATCCACAAAAGGCAGCGCCAGCCGCAGGGCCAGCCTCCGCCCGACCGACGATTTACCGGCCCCCATCATGCCGACAAGGACCAGCGAGCGCCCGCCAAGCGCCTCCACAAGGGCGGCCTCAGACGTGCCCCTGACGGCAGCATTTTCAGCAAGACTGAGCGGCATGGATGGGTTCCGCAGCGAAGCCTCCAGCCATTATAGCACGGACGGGATATTGCAACCCGCCTGCCGCAGAGCCGCCGGATGTGCAGGACGACCGGAAGGTTCTTGTGTTGATGCTGCGAACGTGGTGGTAGTCGCTCTCGCTCGCTCATTAACCATCACGCGTGCCGCGCATGCCGACACTTTTCCGGTTTCTCGCAACCGTCGGAATCATTATCGGTGTCGTCTATGGCAGCATGGTCGCGCTGGCCGTTCTCGTTCAGCCGGAGACCCGCGAAATCACCGTGACGATTCCGCCGGATCGTTTTGCCAAGCAGCGTTAGGATTGCGCGGAGCCCGAACGATGGCGCGCGCCACAACAGATCGAGGCCAGTCCCAGATCGAATTGTTTCTCGACATGCTGGCCGCCGAGCGTGGCGCGCGGCCCAACACCCTGTCTGCCTATCGGTCCGATCTCGACGAATTCTGTGGCTATCTCACAACCACTGGCAGCCGCCTCATCAATGCCTCGACCGACGACATTCGTGGCTATCTGAGCGATCTTTCGCGGCGCGGATTGGCGGCAGCGTCGGTCGCACGAAAACTCTCAGCCGTCCGTCAGCTCTATCGTTTCCTCTATGCGGAAGGTCATCGCGGCGACGATCCGGCCGCCATCCTTGAGGGGCCGAAACGGGGCCGCGCGCTCCCCAAGGTTCTTACGGTCGCCGATGTCGACAAACTGATCGGCACAGCCCGCGAGCAGGCCGACCGGAGCGGACAATCCGAGGCCGAGCAGCAGCGAACGACGCGGCTCTATTGCTTGCTCGAACTGCTTTACGCGACCGGCTTGCGCGTCTCTGAACTCGTGGCCTTGCCAGCCTCTGCGGCACGGCGCGATCAGCGCATGCTGATGGTGCGCGGCAAGGGCGGCAAGGAGCGGATGGTCCCGCTGAACGATGCCGCGCGCCAGGCCATGACGAACTACCGGGCCTTGCTGAAGGATACCAAGAACGAACATTCCAAATGGCTGTTTCCTTCCTTCGGCGAGGAGGGCCACCTGACACGACAGCATTTCGCGCGGGAGTTGAAGTCACTGGCATCCGCCGGTGGCTTGCGGCCACAGGCTGTCAGCCCGCACGTGCTGCGCCACGCCTTCGCCAGCCACCTGCTTCAGAATGGCGCGGACCTTCGGGTGGTGCAGACGCTGCTCGGCCATTCCGACATTTCGACGACACAGATCTACACCCATATTCTCGAAGAGCGCCTCAAAACCATGGTCCGCGACCTGCACCCGCTGACCGACGATCCGGGATCGGCAAAAAGCGGCCGTTAACGCTCCGCCGAAGACCCGGCTTTTCCTCGCTTTCCTGACCTTGTTTGCTTGACTTGCGCACCCCAAAAGGTCATGTGCGCCCGCTGCGAGCCATCCCAAGCCCGCCACCCAACCGCCAAAAGACAATGCGCTCTTACCTCGATTTCGAAAAACCCGTCGCCGAACTCGAGGCCAAGATCGAGGAATTACGCGCCGTGCAGGCCGATGGCGGTGAGGTCCAGGTTGACGAAGAAATCTCACGCCTGGAAACGAAGGCGTCGCAGACGCTGCAGGAACTTTATCAGACCCTGACGCCGTGGCAGAAGACACAGGTTGCGCGCCATCCGCAGCGGCCGCATTGCGTGGATTTCGTCGAAGCTATCATCGAGGATTTCGTACCGCTGGCCGGCGACCGCAAATTCAGCGACGACGACGCCATCGTCGGGGGCTTCGGCCGTTTCCGCGGCGAGAGTATTTGCATCATCGGCCATGAAAAGGGGTCGAGCACCGAAACGCGGCTGAAGCACAATTTCGGCATGGCCCGCCCGGAAGGCTATCGGAAAGCTGTCCGCCTGATGGAAATGGCCGACCGCTTCGATATCCCGGTCTTGGCGCTGGTCGACACCGCAGGCGCCTATCCCGGCATTGACGCCGAGGAGCGTGGGCAGGCCGAGGCCATTGCCCGCTCCACCGAGGCCTGCCTCAATCTCGGTGTGCCGAACGTGGCCCTGGTCTTGGGCGAAGGCGGTTCGGGCGGCGCCATCGCCATCGCCACCGCCAACAAGGTGCTGATGATGGAGCATGCCATCTACAGCGTGATATCGCCCGAAGGCGCAGCTTCGATTCTCTGGCATGACAGCACCAAGGCGCAGGAGGCTGCGACCAACATGAAGATTACCGCCCAGGACCTGATCCGGTTCGGCGTGATCGACACGATCGTTGGCGAGCCCATGGGCGGCGCCCACCGTGACCCGAAAGCCGCCATCGCCAAGGCTGCCGATGCCATCGCCGCGTCCTTTGCCGAACTGAAGGGCTACGACCGGGACATGATCCGGAAGATGCGCCGCGAGAAATTCCTCGCCATCGGTCGCGGAAAACTGTGATTTGGTCCGGCACCGGATACCATCCGCGCTCAATTGCCCGTTATTTTTAAGAATTAACCTTACCTGCCAACGGCTTGACGGGCACGGCGCAGCCATAATGATGCCGCCTTATGCGCCTCTATTTTCAGCAGTTTTTACTCATCTTTCACTGTGGTATGGTCAACAAATTGGGGGACTATGCCGCCCTTGCGAAGCCCTCGTTTGAGGGATAGCAATCGGGCATGCGGGGGACTACCGATCGTGGGGGCTAAAACGTTGACGTCACGCCCTGATTTTCTGCGGACGCTGATGATGTCAGCGGCGCTCATCGGTGCTGTGGCCCTGAGCGGCTGCAAGAGCGAGGGAACGTTCCCGGTCGCCGCAGGCAAAGCCAATGCGCCAATTCCGCCCAAGCTGTTGGCTGATATTGCCGACAAGAACATGGATGTGAACTCACCCATCCTCGTGCGGGTGTTCAAGACCGAATCAGAACTCGAAGTCTGGAAAAAGGATCGCACCGGCCAGTTCGCGCTCCTGAAGACCTATCCGATCTGCAAATGGTCCGGCGATCTCGGACCGAAGATCAAGGAAGGCGACCGGCAGGCGCCGGAAGGTTTCTACGACATCACACCTGGCCAGATGAATCCCAACTCGCAATTTCATCTGGCCTTCAACATGGGCTATCCGAACGCGTTCGACCGTGCGCATGACCGCACCGGCGCGCATCTGATGGTGCATGGCGATTGTTCGTCGCGCGGCTGCTACGCGATGAGCGATGAGCAGATTTCCGAAATCTTCGCGCTCGGCCGCGAATCGTTCTTTGCCGGTCAGAAGTCCTTCCAGGTGCAGGCCTATCCATTCCGGATGACGGCGGCCAACATGGCCAAGCACCGCAATAATCCGCATATGCCGTTCTGGCGGATGCTGAAGGAAGGCAACGATCATTTCGAAGTGACCCGGCAGGAGCCGAAGGTCGACGTCTGCGAGAAGCGCTACGTGTTCAACGCCGCGGCCCCGGGTGGCAATTACTCGCCGATGGGCTTCAGCCCGCGCGGCAAGTGTCCGGTCTTCGAGGTGCCGCAGCAAGTCGCCGAAGCGGTGCAGGCCAAGCAGCGCAATGACGAAATGCAATTCGCCCAGCTTGCCGCGCGCAATACGCCGACCGCGCCGATCAAGAGCGGCCGCGACGGCGGTATGCATCCCAGCTTCATTGCCAAGCTGCGCCCGCAGGAAATCATCGACGAGCGCGGCAATGCCAAGCTGGTGGTCGATCCCAACAATCCGGGACCGGGGGTCGTGGCATTCAATGCGCCGCAAAACGATAGCGACGTAACAAGCTCGACCGCAACGACATCGGCACCGGTTCAGACCGCGGATGTGCCGATGCCACGCAGTGCGCCACAAGCGAAGACCGGGACCCGGCCAGCCGCAGAACCGACATTCGCTGAGAAGATTGGAAATTTCTTCCGTGGCGGTTCCCGTGAACCCGAGGCTGCACCAACCCGTGTCGCGTCCGCCCAGCCGACCGTGCCGACGACAACCGCCTCCACCAATCCGGCGCCTCAACGCGAGACAATCCGCTCGCGGGTGTCCCGCGCGATTGGCCTGCGCGGCTCCAGCGAGAAACAGGCTGAAGTGCCGACACGTGCCACGACAACGGCGCGCACGCCCAGCGAGACCCCGCGGGTCAAGACTGCGGCGGCTCCAGCCAGTGAAGCACCGGCCCCTGCTGCCGCTCCAGCGGCCTCACAACCGGCCAGCAACGTGATGGCCGGATCGCAGCCGATCCCGCAGACGTCGAACTTCGAAAGCCGCTTCGGCGCATTCCGCTAAGTTGGACATAATAGAGCAAGTCAGGATAGTGGCTGGACAAACCCAGCCATTGTCCTGACTTGCTCCGCTATGAAACGCCAATGTCCGGCTGGCATGGATGCGGCGCGTCAGGCCCCGCCATTTTTCAGTTTGATGCGAACCTTTGTCGCAATCGGACCGGTATCTCCGACAATCTCGACATAGCTGACGTGATCACCGCGCTTCAGACGATCAAAATCGCCACTCAGAAGTGAGTTGCGGTGGAAATAGAGCATCCCCCCCTCCTTGTTGAGCAAGAAGCCAAAATCGTCCTCGATCTTGATCTCCGCGACCTGACCAAGAAATTCGTTCGCCGCTTCGTGCATGAGCACGCAGGTTTTGTTGGCCAGCTTTTCCTTGAATTCGCTGAGCTGGCGCTCGGCGATTCGAAAGGCTTCGTGGATCGCATTGTTCAGATCCGGTCGCTGGTATTTTCGTTGCAGCCGGTCCGGCTCGTGGGCGACGACGATATCCTTGAAGCCAGGCACGCTGATTTCAATACGCACGACCGGCGGAATGGTCTGATTTGAGTTTGTGGCGCGCTGGTCGACCCGAACACGGCAGGCGGTCAATCGATCATAGATATCTTCAAGGCGGGCAACGTGATCTCTGATTTGGATTTCGACTCGGTCGGAATGCTCGACATTGTGGAAGGCAATTTCGAGAGGAACCTGCATGTATCGCACCCATCGTAACAAATTCGCCCATTTGCAACGCCTGTGGAGCGGAAATTGTTTCGCCTGTTGCGGCGCGGCACTGCCTTTACAAGACGTTGTGAAGATTGA
>JAEXXW010000295.1 GCA_023405565.1 Pseudomonadota bacterium | reverse complement strand
GTCCTCACTGCCGGACAGCGCCACCAGCGCGCGCCCGAAGCGGGAATTGCGGATCAGCCAGGCACTGCCCATGCTGAGCGCGACAACAATGCTGAGAAAGATGAGCTGCGCGCGATCGGAAAAAATTTCGAAGCCACCGATGCCGAGCGGCGGAATGCCGGAAATGCCCATATAGCCTTGCGTGACCGACTGCCACTGCACCGTCGCCTCATAGACGATGAGACCGATGGCGAGCGTGGCCATCGCAAGATAATGGCCCTTCAGCCGCAAGGTCGGATAACCGACCACGACCGCGCAGACGATGGCTCCGGCAATGCCGAGGAGCATCGCGGGCACCGGCGGCCAGCCATAGGTCGCGGTCAGCACCGCCGATGTATAGCCGCCGATCGCAGCGAAGGCGTTCTGCCCGAACGAGGCCTGCCCCGCATAACCCATGAAGATATTGAGGCCGGTCACGAACACGGCATAGATCAGCGCGAAGCCGGCGACGGTGACGATGTATCCGCCGACCACAATGGCGTAGCCGACAAGCGCAACGGCCAGCGCGGCCGGCACCCAGGACAGGATGCGGCTGAAACTAGTTGAAGTAAAATTGCGCGAGGTCGGCATGGGAGTTGATCTCACGAGGGTCGACTTCCGCAGAGATACGGCCGTTCGACATGACATAGGCGCGATTGGCGAGCTTGAGCGCGAGCGGCGCCTTCTGCTCCACCAGAAGGATCGGCAAGCCGGCGCGATTGAGTTGTCCGAGTGTCTCCAGGATTTCGGCCGTTACTTTCGGTGCGAGTCCGAGCGAGGGTTCATCCAGCAACAGAAGGCGCGGTTCGGCCATCAAGGCGCGGCCCACGGCGAGCATCTGCTGCTCGCCACCCGACATCGAACCCGAGACCTGATCGAGCCGCTCCTTCAGACGCGGAAACAAGGTCAAGACACGCTCGCGCCGGCGTTCGAATTCGGCGCCGCGTCCGCCGATCATGTAGGCGCCGAGTTGAAGATTTTCGGCGACACTCATCGGCGCGAAGATGCCACGCCCTTCCGGCACCAGCACAACGCCGGCCCGCGCGATCTTCGATGTGCCACGGCGCGGCAAGGTCTGATCGGCAAAGCGCACCGAGCCGGTCGATGTCGTCAGCCCCATCACCGAGCGCAGCAGCGTCGATTTGCCGGCACCATTCGGACCGAGCACAGCGACGAGCTCACCCGCACGAACACTGATGTTGACGCTGTGGAGCGCTTCCACCTGCCCGTAACGGGCGGACAGGTTCTCCACGTCGAGGATCTTCGGCTGTGCCTCGGCCGTAGCCGTGGCTTGCACCGCGGCCTGCGCCATCATTTCACCTGCAATTTTCCGCCCGCCATGGTGGCGAGGAAGAACGGATTTTCGGTGATGCCCTGATGCACAGACGGTGAGAAATTGTAGACACCGCCCGTACCCTGGAAGCCGCTGATGGTTTCGATCGCGTCGCGCATCTTCGGCCCTTCGAGATTCTTGCCCTTCTCGGCCGCGGCCTTGACGACCATCAGCGCATCCCATGCCTTGCCGGCCCAGAACGCATCGCGATCGCCATGCTTCGCACGCCACAGGGGCAGGAAGCGGCCGATCTCTTCCTTCAGCGGACCGGCCGGCAGCACGTCATAGACTTGCGCCGGTGCAGCGACGAACAGGAACTGCTCGCCAAGCGTGTCGGCGGCCGGCTTCAGCACCGCGAAGTCGTCGATGCTGCCGAGCAGCAGGATGTCCTGGCCGAGTTGCTTGATGTTCCTGGCGGTCGTCAGCGTCGATCCACCAAGGCCGATCTTGATGATCGCCTTCGCACCGGCGGCCACCATCTTGCTGATCTGCGCGCTGTAGTCGGCATCGTCGGTCTTGTATTGCTCGACGACCGGCACCTCGATGCCGAAATCGCCAGCGATCTTGACAGCGATATCCTTCTGCAAGGTCGCATAAGGGCTCGGATCATGCAGGATGCCGACCTTGCGGATCTGCGTCTTGTCCTTGAGGTATTGATAGCGCGTTTCAACTTCGAAGCGCGGCGGCGCGAGGAAGCTGAATGCCCATTTCGCCTGCTCCGCCTGCGGCGGCAGGATCGAGCACAACACCATCGGTACCTGCGCGCGCACGACGAAGGGCGCCGCCGCAAACGTACCGGCTGACACGCAACCGCTGATGAAGCTGTCGACTTTGTCGGAGCTGATCATCTTGCGATACACGGTCACCGCTTCCTGCGGTTCGGACTTGTTGTCCTCGACGAAGAGCTGAACCTTGCGGCCCATGATGCCGCCATTCTTGTTCACGTCATCGACGGCGACTTCCAGACCATCACGCCAGGCGCGATCCACCGCTGCCGCATATCCCGTCAGACCGACAGAAGAGCCGATCTTGTAAGTCTCCTGCGCATGCGCGGACACGGCACTTGTTGCAATGCACGCGGCTATGGCGATGACTGAAACTGGTTTCATGACTCCTCCCTGTTCTTTTATGCTGTTCGCGAGCGTGAAACAGCGTTTCTATTTTTTTATTGCGAAGAGAGCCGCAGGTCAATATTGCTTCTCGCACACAACAAGAAGAGTTCTGTTGCGGTGCAAAATCACAGCGTGTCTGATGCGCTGTTTTTCATTGCCGCAACGGGAGGAAACTGGCTTCACATGGTCCGATCAGCAGACGAAAGCGGCGTTCGTTCGGTGCGCATTGCACTCGACGTACTGGAAGCCGTTGCGTTTTCTGGCGAAGAGATGGGCGTCACGCAGATCGCCGAGCGCCTGAAATTGACCAAGGGCTCGGTGCATCGTCATCTGCTCACCCTGGTCGAACGCGGCTATCTCACGCAGAACCAGAGCACGTCGCGTTACGCGATCGGCGCCAAGGGCCGCCTGCTTGCGCGACTTGCGCCGGAAGCCGATCTTGCGCGCCTCGCCGAAGGCCCGATGCGCGAATTGCGCGATCGCTGCGGCATCAGTGTCGTGCTGTCGTCGATGACGCCGCGCGGCGCGCTCGTCATGCTGACGATTGCCGGAACATCCGCCATCGAAATCGGTGTACGGCCTGGCAGCGAATTGCCCTATCACGCATCGGCACAAGGCAAGGTCATGCTCGCCTTTGCACCGCCATCGATGCAACAGCGCGTGCTCGCCGGCGCACGGCCGCGGCTCACGCCCCATACGACCCCCGACCTTGCCACCATCGCAGAGGAACTGA
>JAEXXW010000274.1 GCA_023405565.1 Pseudomonadota bacterium | reverse complement strand
GTGCAGATGGCGATGGGCATGATGGGGATGTTCATCGTGCATCCGCGCGATCCGGCTTTCATGCGCGTCGACCGCGATTTCGTGTTCCTGCTCAGCGCCTATGACATCGAGCCGGGCAGCTATATGCCGAAGGTCGTGGAGATGACCGATTTCAACATGTGGACCTTCAACACGCGCGTCTTTCCCGGCATCGATCCGCTGGCCGTGCGCAAGGGCGATCGCGTGCGCGTACGGGTCGGCAACCTGACCATGACCAATCATCCGATCCACATGCATGGCTATCATTTCGAGGTCACCTGCACCGATGGCGGATGGGTGAGGCCGGAGGCGCGCTGGCCGGAGGTGACGATCGATATTCCGGTCGGCGCGATGCGCGCCTATGAATTCGTCGCCGACGAGCCGGGCGACTGGGCGCTGCATTGCCACAAGTCGCATCACACCATGAATGCGATGGGACACAACCTGCGAAACTTCATCGGTGTGCAGCAGCGCGACCTTGTCAAATCCGTGCGCCGGCTGGCGCCGGATTACATGGCGATGGGTTCGGCTGGCATGGCGGAGATGGGCGAGATGGAAATGCCGCTGCCGGACAACACGCTGCCGATGATGACGGGCTTCGGGCCATTCGGTCCGATCGAAATGGGCGGCATGTTCACAATGCTGAAGGTGCGCGAGGGGCTTGCGCGCGACGATTACAAGGATCCCGGCTGGTACAAGCATCCCGAAGGCAGTGTGGCCTATCAGGTCGCGTCCGCAGCGGCATTGCCGCCGGTGCGGCAGGACACCAACACACAGCGCGGCGAACCCGCACTCAAGGTCATCAAGCCCGGCAGCCAGAAGGGCGGACATTCCGGACATCACTGAAGAGGATCAAATGATCACGCGTTTTTCCATTTTCACCTTGGCAACACTTGCCCTGTCGACTGCAACGGCGATGAGCGACCCCAATCATTCGCATCATGGGCACGCACATGGCAACGAAGCCTTCTCCGCGGGCGAGCCGGGCAATCCCAAACGATCATCGCGGACCGTCCAGATCACGATGCGGGAAAGCGACGGGAAAATGGTGTTCATCCCCGAACGTATTGAGGTGAAGCGGGGCGAGCAGATCCGCTTCGTGCTGCGCAACAGTGGCGCCTTGGAACACGAATTCATTCTCGCCTCGCGCGACGAGAATCTCAAACATGCCGAGGCGATGAAGAAGAACCCGGAGATGGAACACGACGATCCCAATGCCAAGCGGGTGCAGCCAGCGAAGTCTGGCGAGATCGTGTGGCGTTTCACCAAACGCGGCGAATTCGAATACGGGTGCCTTATTCCGGGCCATCGTGAGGCCGGGATGATCGGCACCGTTATCGTGAAGTAGTGCAAGAAAGGAAACGAAGATGAGAAAGACGACAATGGTGTTTGCGCTGTCCGGCGCATTGCTGACAACGGCCGCGGCTGGGGCCTTCGCGCAATTAGGAATGGTGGACGGGCAGGTCACCAAGGTCGATGCATCGGCGGGCAAGCTGACCATCAAGCATGGCCCGTTGAAGAAACTCGGCATGGATGAGGGGATGACCATGGTGTTCCGCGCCCAGGACCCCGCCATGCTCAAGGCGGTAAAGGCCGGCGACAAGGTCAGGTTCGATGCCGAGAAGATCAACGGGCAGTTCACGGTCACGGCGATCGAGAAGGCCAAATAGTCCGACACTTGTGGTACCGGCAGGATGCTCGGAATGGTAAAATATGCCGCCAGAAAATTCTGGCGGCCGAAAATTCTCGCCGACATGTCACAGACGGGGGAGCCCAATCGTCATGAGGCCATAAGGCAATGATGAAAGGGAACTGTCATGAGTGACACCAGCGCCATCAAATTCGAGCAGGAAATTCCGGACGTGATCGCGGCCATGGTCGAAGTCCACAAGGTCATGAGCGGGCACAATCTCGATCACAAGATCCGGCACCTCGTGCATCTGCGGGCCTCGCAGATGAACGGTTGCGCCTTCTGCATCAAGATGCATACCCGCGAAGCCCGCGAGGATGGCGAGACCAACGAGCGGCTCGATCGTGTGATCGTCTGGAACCATGTGTCGGATTTCGACGCGCGGGAGAAGGCGGCGCTGGCCTGGACGGAGGCCCTGACCGAGATTGACTCGAAGGCAGATCTCGGTGCTCTGCGCGCCAGGCTGCGGCAGCATTTCTCCGACAAGGAGATCGGCGCGCTGACGGCGGAAGTCGCCGCGATCAATTTCTGGAATCGCATGCAAGTGTCGCGGCACTGACATGGACACTTGAAGACATGCACAATCTCGACCAGTTGCAGATCTTCGAGACGGCGCGCCCCAGATTGCTGGGGCTCGCCTATCGCATCCTCGGCTCGCGCGCCGATGCCGAGGATGCGGTGCAGGATACATTCCTGAAATGGCAGAATGCGGATGTGGCATCGATCGACAATCCGGCAGCGTGGCTGACGACCATCTGCACGCGTCACTGTCTCGATTTGCTGCGGTCGGCGCATCGCTCACGCCTCAATTATGTCGGCTCGTGGTTGCCGGAGCCCATCCATCTCGCCGTTGAGAGCGAAGCGGAGAAGAATGCCGAGCTCAGCTCGTCGCTGACGACGGCCTTTCTGTTGATCCTCGAACGGCTGACACCGAAGGAGCGCGCAGCGTATCTGCTGCACGAGATCTTCGACATGTCTTATCCGCAGATCGCCGCGACGCTGGATCTCGAGGAAGCAGCCTGCCGCAAGCTGGTGTCACGTGCCAGGCAGCATATCGATCAGGCCAAGGTGCGCCATATCGCGCCGGCCGCGCGTCAGGATGAATTACTGTCGGCGTTCCGGCTCGCCATCACGCAAGGCGAGACGTCGCCGCTTGCCGCGTTGCTTTCCGATGATATCCGCTTCACCGCCGATGGCGGCGGCAAGGTCTCGGCGCTGATGGAAGTCCTGCACGGCAAGCACGCTGTGCTGGCCTTCATCCAGCGCCTGCACAGCTTCTGGCGCAATCTCGAATGGCGCGACGTCAACATCAATGGAACCCGCGGTGTGCTGATCATCGAGAATGGTGCAGTGAACGCAGCAGTCTCGTTCGCTTATGACGACACGGACCAATTGTCCGCGATTTATGTCGTGCGCAATCCCGACAAGCTGGCGATGCTGGATGTGATTGCCATCCAGTGATCCGCCATGCTGGTTGTCATAGTCATGGCGAAAATGCGCCGCAGGTAACAACCGCAACGCTTCGTTGACGCTGCCGGCAGCGTCAACAGGCGCATTTTAGCCCATGTCGAGCCCTTCACCTTAAATCGTCTTGACTGTGACAGCGTCTGATATGACTGTTTTATGTCAGTCACGTTGCCGCAGGATGACAATCGCCATGTTGTACGCGAGAGAGCGCCGGGATGACCTCGCCGCCAACGACCGCGCCTCGCGCGTGGTCGAGTGCGCCGGCTATCTCGCCGATGTGACGATCTTTAATCTGATCCGGTCCGGCCTCTCGGATGTCGTGGCGAAGCGTGCGATCGACGCGCCTGTCTATGTCTGTCATTCGCTTGGATGTTTTGTCGGTCTCGATGCGGCGTCGCGCGAGCCGGACGCCATTGTGATTGCGATCAACATGCCAGCAAGCCCCTGGCATGGTTTCCGGCGCGCCTGTGTCACTGCCGCCCGCATGACGCAGATTGCGAGCACCAAAGGGGTCGCCGAGGCGAATGCCTTTCGCGATAGCTGGGTCTATTTCGGCCGCCCCAGCATCGACGATCTGTCGCGCCAGCGGCTGAAGAATATCAACCGGCAAACGAACTGCTATGCGACACCGCGCCGGCAGGACACGGCGCTGTTTCTGCGAACCGTCATGCTCGAGCATCGGCCGCGCGGACCGCATGTGCCACGCGTGCTGCTGGTGCAGGGGGAGAGCGATACGATTGCGCCCGCGTATCATGCCAACCTGTTGCGCAAGCGATTGCCGCATTCCGTTCTTGTGACGATCAAGGGCGGGCATGTGCTGCCGGTGACGCACCCGCAGGA
>JAEXXW010000257.1 GCA_023405565.1 Pseudomonadota bacterium | reverse complement strand
CCTATCGTGGTTATGGCGGCTCGCAGGGTAGCCCAAGCGAGGAGGGGGTTCTGGCCGATGCGAGAGCCGCTTACAACTTCGCACGCAAGAGTTATCCGGATGCCAAGATCGTGCTGTGGGGCGAGTCGCTCGGCACCGGCGTAGCGACAGCCATGGCGGCGGAAAGGGACATCGCCGCTTTGGTGCTGGAAGCGCCCTATACGTCAACGCTCGACATCGCGCAGGCGCATTATCCCTTTATTCCGGTGCACTGGCTGATGAAGGACCGGTTTCATTCCGACGAGCGCATCGGCAAGGTGAAGGCGCCGATCCTGATCCTGCACGGCGACCGCGATCGCGTGATCCCGATCGCCTATGGCGAGCGGCTTTACGCCATGGCGCCGGAGCCGAAAAAGATCGTGCGTTTTGCCGGCGGCGATCATGAGGACCTGGACCGGTTCGGTGCGTTGCAGGCAGCGCGGGATTTCCTCGCGAAGCTGTAACTGGCACGATCGACTCGTATGGCCCGCGAGGAACAAGCATGACGATTTCTCCATCCCGCATTACGCGCCGCGCTGTCATGACGGCGGCCAGTGGACTCATGGCGACAGGCGCCATGTCGGGCAGCGTGTCCGCGCAAACCGCGCCGCGCACCTTCGTGCTCGTGCATGGCGCGTGGCATGGCGGCTGGTGCTGGCGCCGTGTGTCGGATCGGCTCGAGCGAAAGGGTCACAAGGTCTATGCGCCGTCGCTCACCGGCCTTGCCGATCGTGCGCATCTCATCTCGCAGCAGGTGAATGTCACGACCCACATCACCGATATCGCCAACCTGATCCGCTATGAGGATCTGCGCGATGTCGTGCTGGTCGGCCATTCCTATGCAGGCTTCGTCATATCCGGCGTCGCCGAGAAAGCGCGCGATGCGATCCGCTCGATTGTCTTTCTCGATGCCTATGTGCCGCAGAACGGGCAATCGGTGCTCAGCCTCGGCTCGCAAGGCATGCGCGACAATGTCAACGCTGCGATCAAGCGCGGCCAGACCGGAATGGCACCGGCGAGTGCCGCGTATTTCAGTGTGAATGCAAAGGACCGCGCTTACGTCGATAGCAAATGCACGCCACAGCCGGTCGGCACCTATGGCGAGGCCATCGTGCTCACCGGCGCGCGCGAGAAGATTGCGAAGAAAACCTATATCCGCGCCAAAGGCTGGAATGCGCCCGGCTTCGACAATGTGGTGACGCGCCTGCGTGGCGATTCAAGCTGGAATCTGCGCGAGATCGCCTGCGGCCACGATGCCATGATCGATATGCCGGACCGGCTGACCGAAATGCTGATGGAAGCCGCTTAGGGCGGCAATCTGCCGGCAAATGAGCGCAAAGGGCAAACAGCCACTCCTGCGCAGGCCCTGAAACCTGGATTGACAGGGAAGCAGTGATGATTTACAAATTTCATCACTATTCACAAGACTGGATCTCGGGTGTGGCCCCGCAAGCCAAAATAAAGCCGGATGATACACGGGCGCGGATCATAGAGGCCGCCGAGGCCCTTTTCCGGCGGCTGGGCTTTGCGAAAACAGCCGTGGCGGACATTGCCAACGAGTTGGGGATGTCGCCGGCAAATATTTACCGATTCTTCCCGTCCAAGCACGCCATCATTGACGAGATCTGCCAGCGCTGTCTCGCCGAATTGGATGAAAAGGCCTGGGCCGTCGCTCGGTCCCCGGGGGCGGCGGGAGCGCGGATCGAACAGCTCATCCTTGCGATCCTGGCCTATCACAAGGAGAATCTTCTCAACGAGCAGCGTGTCTATGACATGGTGCTGGTGGCGATCGAGCATAATTGGACGGCCATCCGGGCGCACAAGGACGTCATCCGGACTGTCTATGAGGTGCTTCTGCGCCAGGGCATGGAAGCCGGAGAGTTCGAGACGCTCGATCTCCGGGCAACTTCACAGGTTCTGATGCGCTCGCTGGTTGGTCTGTGCCATCCGCTGCTGGTCGCTGAGGCGCTCCGGGACGGCGACGATCTCGAGGCCGAAGCCCGCGCCTCCGTTCAGTTTCTCCTCCGCGCTATCGCCCGTCGGAGCTGAGCTTATGTCGCTCCGCCAGACGATTTCGCTTGCCCAACATGTGATGAAAAATGACTTTCATCATTCAATATTTGTAATGTGTCAGAACTAGCGAGGTTACAATGCGCCCCGCCTTCCGCCCCCTTGCCGGTTTCGCAGCTTTGGTCCTGCTCGCAGGATGTGATGGCAACACCGCGCCCGCCAGCAAGACCGAGCGTCCGGTTCAGGTCCAACCCGTCGTCTACAAAGATCAGCAGGTGCGTCGCGAATTCGCCGGTGTGGTTCGGGCGCGTTACGAGACCGATCTGGCTTTTCGTGTCGCCGGCAAGATCGTCACGCGTATCGTGAATGTCGGGGATCGTGTCCGAGCCGGCGACGTCGTTGCGCGCCTCGATCCGAGGGATCTTCAGCTCCAGGTCGAAAGCGCCGAAGCCGAGTTTGCTGCCGCCAATTCCAATCTCGCACAAGCGGCTGCCGACCTCGAACGCTATACGGCGCTGAAGACGCGTGGCTTTGCCTCGATCGCCGATTTCGATCGCAAGAAGGCCACCAAGGATGAGGCGGATGGCAGGCTCGAGCGCGCGCGGCGCGCACTCGATCTGGCCCGCAATCAACTGGATTATGCCGACCTCAAGGCCGATGCCGATGGTGTGATCACCGCAGCGCTGGCCGAGCCCGGGCAGGTGGTTGCCGTCGGTCAGGCGGTGGCACGGCTTGCCCATCGCGGTGAAAAGGAAGCCGTCGTGGCCTTGCCGGAAACCTGGCTTGGTGAAGCCCGCAAGGCGCAGGCAAGTGTCCGCCTGTGGTCGGAACGCGATCGCAGTTTCAATGCGCAGTTGCGCGAATTGTCGCCGCAGGCCGATACCGCGACACGAACCTATGCCGCACGCTTCACCATCAAGGATGCCGATGACTCCGTCGCGTTCGGCATGACTGCGACGGTCACGCTGTCGAATGCCGATGAGGCGCGCGCGGCGCGCCTGCCGCTTTCGGCCATCCTCAATCGCGGGACGGGACCTGTCGTCTATGTGGTGGATGACACGGGTTCGGTGGCATCGCGTCCGGTGACGGTCGCGTCGTTCACCGAAGATGCCGCTGTGGTGACTTCGGGACTTCGCGAGGGCGAGAAAGTCGTGACGCTCGGTGTGCAGAAGCTCGAGGCCGGTCACAAGGTTCGGACCATCGAGGCGCGTTAGCCATTTCTCTTTCCGACGCCGGAAAGAGGGTCGGGAGAGGGACAATCGAGACCAAGCCCCGCGTCGAGATTGTCCCTCGTCTCGTGATCGAAAAGTGCGGCGAGCGCACTGACCCGGCCCATGCAGGACGTGCAGGGCTAGGCGAGTGGTGCGGCCGATGCCGCCAGAAGCGGTGAATGAAGGACGTTACGCCATGCAGCGCTTCAATCTGTCCCAATGGGCGATCACGCATCAGCCACTTGTTCTGTTCATGATTCTCCTGCTCAGTGCAGCGGGGCTTTTTTCGTATTTCAATCTCGGCCGTGCCGAGGATCCATCGTTCACGATCAAGGTGATGGTCGTGAGTGCCGCGTGGCCGGGCGCGACGGCAACGGAAATGGAAACCCAGGTTGCCGACAAGATCGAGAAGAAACTTCAGTCGTTGCCTTATCTCGATCGTGTGGAAAGCTATTCGCGACCGGGTATTTCGTTCATCCAGGTGCTGCTCAAGGACACGACACCGCCCGCGCAGGTCAAATATCTCTGGTATCTGGTCCGCAAAAAGGTGGCCGACATCCGCGGTGAATTGCCATCCGGCATCATCGGGCCGAATTTCGATGACGAATACGGAGATGTCTATTCCGTCATCTATATGCTGCAGGCGGATGGTCTGTCCCTTGCGGAATTGAAGACACGCGCTGAGGATATCCGCCAGCGTTTGCTGAGAGTCCCGGATGTCAACAAGGTCGATCTGATCGGCGAACGCCCGCAAAAGATCTTTATCGAGTTCAGCCATGCCAAGCTGGCGACGCTCGGTGTGACACCGCAGCAGATTTTCGACAGTGTGACCAAGCAGAATGCCGTTGTGTCCGGGGGTTCGGTCGATACCTCGGCGGACCGCATCAATGTGCGGGTGACCGGTGCTTTTTCCGGCGTGCAGGCGATTGCCGCCGTGCCGGTTCATGCCAATGGACAAATCTTCCGGCTTGGCGATATCGCAACCGTCACACGCGGTTATGAGGACCCGCCGGGTTTCCTTGTCCGTGAAGGCGGTAAGCCTGCGCTCGGGATCGGTGTTTCCATGCAGGATGGCGCCAATATCGTTACGCTCGGCAAGAACCTGAAACAGGCCATGGCGGCGATCACGGCCGAGTTGCCGGTCGGCATCGAGGTCTCTCAGATCGCCGATCAGCCGCACATCGTCGACGAGTCGGTATCGGAATTCATCAGGACTTTTGGTGAGGCGCTGGTGATCGTGCTGTTCGTCAGCTTCCTGTCCTTGGGCTGGCGCACAGGGGTCGTGGTTGCACTATCCGTGCCGTTGGTGCTGGCGATCGTGATGCTTGTGATGTATTCGACCGGGCTCGACCTGCATCGCATCACGCTTGGCGCATTGATTATCGCACTCGGTCTTCTTGTCGACGATGCAATCATCGCCATCGAAATGATGGTGGTAAAGATGGAGCAGGGTGTCGACCGGGCGCAGGCCGCAACCTATGCCTGGACATCCACGGCCTTTCCGATGCTGACCGGCACGCTGGTCACCGCCGCCGGTTTTCTGCCGGTCGGCTTCGCGCGCTCAAGTTCGGGTGAATATGCAGGCGGCATTTTCT
>JAEXXW010000256.1 GCA_023405565.1 Pseudomonadota bacterium | reverse complement strand
GTCCAGTGTCAGCGCCTGCAGGAATGCTTTCGGCGTCAGCCCCGCCCAGCGGCGAAACAGGTGATGCAACTCGGTCGGCGTGACCCTGGCGGCTTCGGCAATGGTGTCGATATCGGGCTGTTCGCGCCAATGGCCGCTGATGTGGGCGATGGCCCGGCGCACGACATCGTAGTCTTCCGCAGCAGATATCAGCGATGTGGCATCGTGAACGCGATCTGGTGAGAGCATGGCAGACCTCGTTGTTCTCATTCTCTCACGTCCAGATAATGGGATGTTCAGGCCCGAGCCACCCGATTTCTGACCAGAGCATTTTCCGGCACAGTGTGCAGCGGTTTGGCGCAGAAAATGCGATCACATAAAGATCTTAAACCAGCACCGTCCGGTCCGGTCCGCGTTTTGCCGCGGCAATGGCCGCCTGCAAGGCATTGCCGAAGCTTTCCTTTTCGTCCGGACCCAGGAAGCCGGCAATCGGAACCCATTCCCCGCGCGAAACCAGGTGCAGCTTTTGCACACCGAAATCCTCGTCGATCGTGCGGTTGAGCCTGACCCAGAGCGGATTGCAGCGCCATTCCGTTACCGCGCCCCTGGCATTGACCTTGCGGAAGGTCAGCTCCGTTGGCGTGATGACGATCTGCTCGTGCGCACGGGCGGCGCGGTAATTGGCGCGGAAGGCCCAGTAGATCAAAGCGACATCCAGCCCGAACATCCCGGTGATCGGCCAGGCGCCGGCCATGAGGAACACCAGCCCGGCGACAAAGCTGATGCCCGCCACCATCAGCATCACGATCACAAAACCGTTCTGCCCGAGCGAACGATGCGGGGTCATGACGGCGGAAAACAATGTGAGTTCTGGATTCGGGTCGTTGTCCGCATTCATGCCCCCTAATATAGGGAAGAAATGGTTCGAAAAACGGCCCGTCCCAAATCCGCAGTCAAAAAACGCAAGGTGGCCGGCAAGGCCGCCAAGGCGGCAAAAGCCGTTAAAGCCGCGAAGGCCGGCAAGGCGGCGAAGCTGAAGCCGGGAAAAGCGCAGGCCGAGGCCGATATCGAGGCCATGCATGGCGACATCCGGCCCTGGACAAAGGCCGAGATCACGGAAGCCTTCCGGCGGTTTCAGAAGGTCGATCCCGAGCCGAAGGGAGAATTGCAGCATATCAATCCCTTCACGCTGCTGGTTGCCGTCGTGCTGTCGGCGCAGGCAACCGATGCCGGCGTGAACAAGGCGACGCCGGCCTTATTCGCCGCGGCCGACACGCCGGAGAAGATGGTGAAGCTCGGCGAAGACCGCGTGCGCGATTTCATCAAGACCATCGGCCTCTATCGCAACAAGGCCAAGAACGTGATTGCGCTGTCGGAAAAGCTGATCGCCGAGCATGGCAGCGTCGTGCCGGCCGATCGCGACGCACTTGAGGCTTTGCCGGGTGTCGGCCGCAAGACCGCGAATGTCGTGCTCAACATGGCCTTCAGTCAGCCGACGATGGCGGTCGATACGCATGTCTTTCGCGTATCGAACCGCACCGGTCTTGCGCCGGGCAAGAATGTGCTCGAGGTCGAACTGAAGCTGGTCGAGGTCATCCCGGCCGAATTCATGATGCACGCGCATCACTGGCTGATCCTGCACGGCCGCTACACCTGCCTTGCACGCAAGCCGCTGTGCGAGAAGTGTATCATCGCCGATCTCTGCCGCTGGCCGGGGAAGACCGTCGCCGCTTAACTCAGGCGCGTGCCTCGATCATCGAGGGCTTTCGCCCCGACAGCTTCTTGTGCAGATGCACCATCATCGCCATGCCGAACAAGGGCGTGGCGAGATTGACGATCGGGATCGACACGAACAGCGCGATCAGGAGGCCGGCCGTGAATACGGTGGTCTGATTGGCCTTGCGGAATGCTTTTGCTTCCTCGACCGGACGAAAGCGCATCGCCGCGAGTTCGAAATATTCGCGGCTGAGAAGATAAGCCGCGGCGATGAACAGGATGACGAAGCCGAGGCCGGCAAAAATGATGAAGGGCAGGGCGATCAGATAGACAAGGATCGCCACCAATGCCGTCTTGAGGCCTTCAACGACCGAGAGGGTCAGCGGCAATGCCCTGCCGGCCGGATCGGCGGGATAATATTCGCGCTCCACCAGTTCGGCGATTTCATCGACAAAGAACGAGCCGACAAAAGCGGTGACGGCCGGCATCAGGAATATGCCGCCGATGACGATGCCAAAGGCCGTCGCAATCGATGCGATCCAGATGATCCAGGACAGAGGCGTGTGCGACGATGGACCGAGCGAGCTTTCGGCCCAGACGCCGCCGTAGTTCGCCAGCCAATCGAGACCTTTGTACAGACCGGCGCCAATAAAAATGATCATGACGACGGCGAACAGCATCGAGCGGATCAGCACCGACCGGAACGGCGGTGTGAACATCTGGTGCAGCGCCTTCATGGCGGCGTCGAACATGGTGGGTATCCCTTCAGGCCCTTTATCGACGAGCACAGATAAAGATACGGCCCCCCGGCACAAGACCGTGGTAGATGAAATTTCGATGAAATTGG
>JAEXXW010000239.1 GCA_023405565.1 Pseudomonadota bacterium | reverse complement strand
GTCTGGAAGACCGCCGCACCGTGAGAACCACACGGGAGTCAGAATTTGACTTGCGGGGCCTGTTCGAGTTGTGGCCGCGCATCGCCGAGATCGAAGAATTCCCGCTGATGGAAGCCGAGCGATCCGGCCACCAGCACCGCCGGGAAACTCTGGATCCCCGTATTGTATTCCTGCACCGCGTTGTTGAAGAATCTCCGCGCCGCCGCGATCTTGTTCTCGATGTCGGACAACTCGGTCTGCAATTGCTGGAAATTCGCGCTGGCCTTGAGGTCCGGATAGGCTTCCGACAGCGCAAAAAGCTGGCGCAGCGCGCCGCTCAATACCGTTTCCGCCTGTCCTTGTGCCGCAGGCCCTTGAGCGGCGATCGCCGCATTACGTGCCTTAACCACCGCTTCCAGCGTTTCACGCTCATGCGTGACGTAGCCTTTGACAGTCTCGATCAGGTTCGGGATCAGGTCGTGGCGTTGCTTGAGCTGAACATCGATGTCGGCAAAGGCCTGGCTGACGCGCTGACGCATCGCCACGAGGCCGTTGTAAATCGAAATGCCCCAGAAAACGGCGGCAGCAATAATTCCAAGTACGACAAGTGTCGAAGTCATGACCGGGCAATCCCCCTCCGAAGAATCAGACGGCCCCAGCGTGATGCCAAGCCGCACGAAACCATAGCATTTTCCGGCAGCAATGGGACCGTCTCCTTCAGGAACCGCTCACGAGCGACAGGCGTTAGCCACCGGACATCAAGCCTGGACAGGGCTTGGTCGCGTGAAAGCGGGAGAAGGTTTGATGGCGACACGACAAAGTATGAACCGGGAAGAATTGACCTCGGTCGAGGCACGTCAGGGATTTCTGGACCGCCCGGTCCTGAGCATTCTGATCGTCAGCACTACGCTGGTCTGCGTCCTGCTCGGTCTTCTCTGGCTGGGCTTTTTCTAGAATTCTGCCGACGGTCCGACGTTCTTCACTATCCGTTAGACGATTGTTACAAATCCGAAAAATTCAGGACAACTTTAATCTCGCCCTTGTGCGGAATGAACGCCTCACGCCAGTTGGCGAGTGGCACACGCCGGGTGATGAGCCGGTCAAGCCATTTGCGATTGGCGCGGTTCAAGGCATCCGCCGCTAATCGATAATGGCCGAGATTGGCATTGACCGCGCCAAGTACGACCTCGTTGTTCAAAACGAGCTTGCGGTTAAATCCGCCGATATCGAATTCCGTCTTGCTGCCCGGTGAAGACACTCCGAGAAGACAGACGATGCCGGACGGCGCACAGCGCTTCATCGCCTCCACAATCAGGGGCGTCGCTGCGGTGCATTCCATGACAACATCGAATTGCAGGTCGCGCAGCGACTCAACGCTCGTGTGATGAACAGCGCCGAGATCGCCGATCAGCTCGGGTTTCGGCCCTGTCGTATTGCGATCCAGCACATGAACCTGGAGATTGCGCTGCTGACCCATCATCGCGGCAAGCAAACCGATGGGACCTGCGCCTGTCACCAGCACTGTCCCGGCCGCCCACCATTCGGAGCGACGACTGACGCGCTCCACATGATCCCACGCCTTGGCAACAATGCTGGTCGGCTCCATCAGCACTGCGGAAAGTCCAAGCGCATGATCGACCTTGACGGCGAAGCCGCGTTCGAGGCGGAAACGCTCCGAGCCGAAGCCGTTGCGATCCTTGATGCCGCGTTCGGTATAGCCGCCATTGCGACACATATCCCACTCACCCGCCGCACAGGACGGACACGGCACGGGATCGGGACGCCGCACGATGCCAACGACATGATCGCCCGGCATAAAACCGCTCTGCGGCGGCGCATCTTCGACAACACCAAGCGACTCATGACCCAGCACAAGACGTTCAGCGCCGGGCGGCGCGGAGCCGTAAAGCCCATCCAGGATTTCATGATCGGTGCCGCAGATACCAAGTGCCAGCGAACGAACGAGAATCTCGCCATCCGCCAGCGGCGGCTCCGGAACGTCATCGAGCTGAACCGAATTCATCACACCGGGAAGCACGGTGACAGCGCGCATGTTTCTTCCAAACAAGTTTGAGAAGCGGATGAACGCGCATCTTGCGATGCAAGTCGGCCAACGTATGCGGACGCAAATCCGTTCCGCAACATGCGGAACAGTTGTTTCTTCCAAAGAGGAACCGAGCGAAACCTCCAGCGTTGAGCTTGGGACGCCTTAATCATGCCATCGGACAGCCACAACACCGCATCTGATGACGCCTCGTTGCGACTTGCTGTGCGGGGTGAATGGCACGTTTAAGAAATACTGGAGACGCCCATGACGCTTGGTACTGTTCTCGTCATTATCCTGATCCTGATCCTCATCGGCGCTATTCCAAATTGGGGCTATAGCCGCGGATGGGGTTATGGACCGTCAGGGATTGTCGGCGTCATTCTGGTGATCGTGCTGATCCTTCTGCTTCTCGGCCGCATCTAGCTGCAGCGATGTCGCCGTGATGGGCAGGAGCGAAATTCCCACATAACAAAGACCGGTATAACGAAGGCCAGAATAACGAAGGCCGGATCTTTCGATCCGGCCTTTAATGTCCTTGATGTTCATTGCTCCACGTTTTGCGTCCTTGGCCTTTACGCATCACATCGCGAACTGACATGCGCCATGGCCGGCGTGGTCACCGGGCTGAAAGCCGGTTCGCAACCAACAGGCAGCCGCTCCTTTTCTTTTGTGTCTTTCTTTTCCTCGGCCGGCACGGTGCGCACCGGATTGACCGGAACGATACGGACGCGCACGCGAAGCTGAGCATTCTGCTCCCCGCCAGCGAAGCTGCGCATTTGATCAAGGCGTGGCTTGGCCTGAATAAATGTCGGACCTTTCGTCGCGATCGTCGTGTTGGACGAAGGAATATTGAAGGCCATCATAACGTAATCCACGGGCTGCATCTGCACGAGGGGGAGCCTGTCTGTTTTTGTCGCCGGATAGAGCCAGCGAAGATCGAAATTCGCTGCACTGGACCGAGTATCGAAGGAGGACAGTCCATACAGAGCCGCGCAAGCGACTAAAGCTCCACCGACGGCGCACGCTGTTTTACGCCACATGACCGATTCCTTTCGGACGATCGAGTTTGAATCGATTTTCTCGAGCAAAGACCTTCTCAGACAACAAAAAACGCGCCCTCCCCGCCACGACACAACGTGCGAAGGAGAAAGGCGTTCCGTGTCGGAATACGCGGCGTATTCAGGAGCGGCTTGCCAGATGGCTTTGCGGCACTGCCACGCGGCAGGTCAGGCCTTCTTCAGCGAAATCAAGGCTGACTTCGGCATCAAGAGCCCGCGTCAGGTTGTGCTCGATCACCATGCTGCCAAAACCGCGGTGTTTTGGGACATTTACCTTGGGCCCCCTGGTTTCCCGCCACAGCAATTCGACACCGCCCTCGGCCGAAAGCGGCTGCCATGTCACCTGAACCCGCCCGACCATTTTCGACAGAGCACCATACTTGGCGGCATTCGTCACAAGTTCGTGTAGAGCAAGCCCAAGGCTCTGGGTGGCCTCCGGCGTCAACTGGATTTCCGGCCCCTCGATGAAAATCTGGTTGGCATCGCCGTCGATGTAATGAGCAAGTTGAGATCGCACGACATCGTTCAGAGATGCTCCATGCCATCCCTCGGCGACGAGAAGATCGTGTGACCTTGCGAGCGCCTGAACACGCGCGCTGAAACGCTCCAGAAATGTGGCGATGCTGCCGCTGTGTCTGGCGGTCTGCCGCGCCATCGCCTGAATGACGGCAAGCAAATTCTTCGAGCGATGCGTCAGTTCACGCATCAGCAAACGCAGATGGGCTTCGGCCTCTTTACGCTCGGTGATATCAACCGCGGCACCCGTCAATCCAATCAACGTGCCCGATACGTCGCGCATCGGCTCGATGTGAAAGTCGTACCAGAATGGTTCGCCATCGATATCAA
>JAEXXW010000207.1 GCA_023405565.1 Pseudomonadota bacterium | reverse complement strand
CATCCCCATGTCAGCATCGATCTGGAAGAGCGGCTGTCGGATGAGATCGTCGGGCTGATCGCCGAAGGCGTCGGCGATATCGGTATCGTGGCCGGCACGGTCGATACCAGCCGGCTGGTGACATTCCCGTTTCGCAGCGACCGCTTCGTGCTGGTGGTGTCGTCGGATCATCCGCTGGCGCGGCGGGAGAAAATCGCGTTTGCCGATGTGCTCGATTACGACTTTGTCGGCCTCGACCGGGCCAGCGCGCTGCAACGTTTTCTGGCCGACAAGGCCAGCCGGATCGGCCGGCCGTTGAAGCTGCGGGTGCAGTTGCGTTCATTCGATGGCGTGTGCCGCCTGGTCGAGCGCAAGGCCGGCATCGGCGTCGTGCCGGAAACGACGGTGAACTGGGCCGCGCGCAGCATGGCGATCAAGGCGGTCGATCTCACCGACACCTGGGCGCTACGCGATCTCACCATCTGCGTGCGCGATGTGAAGTCGCTGTCGGCGTTTGCGCGGCAGCTGGTGGAGCATATGAGAGCAACTTGATCTGTTACCTTGGGATCAATACCCAATAATCGAGATCGAGAACCACTGCCGGATCGTCTTCCGCACCGTTCTTCAGCGGGAAATCCTTGCACGGCTTGTCCTTGGTCGCGACCGTGCGGACGCGCAAGGCGCCGACATCGCTTCGCCGCGGCAATTCTGTTTTCGCCAGAATTTCCGACCACGCAAACACGGTATTGCCACCGAAGAGCGGCGCGACATGCCGGCCGCCATTGATGGCGGCGACATGAAACGCATTGGCAAGGCCGTTGAAAGACAACGCCCGCGCCAGCGAAATGACATGTCCGCCATAGACGAGGCGGCGACCGAAGCGACCCTGACCTTCGGCGAACTGATTGAAGTGGATGCGCGCCGTGTTCTGATAGAGCCGCGTGGCGATCTGATGCTCCGCTTCCTCCACCGTCATGCCATCGACGTGATTGATCTTCTCACCGACATTGTAGTCGTCAAAGCGATAGGGGCTGCCGGCCAGGATATTGTCATAGGCCCTGGGATCGATTGGCGGGCAGGCGTCGCCCAGCAGATTGACGTCAAGGGCGGTCGGCAGGCGGGGGATGTGCTCGCCCGGCGAGGGGGCCGCCGCATCGCGCTTGTGCACCATGACCCAGCGGACATATTCCAGCACCTGCGTACCATCGGACTTTCCGCCCACCGTCCGCACGAACACAATGCCGGTTTTCTTGTTTGAATTTTCCTTCAGTCCGATCACTTCGGACGAGGCCGTAATCGTATCGCCGGGATAGACGGGACTGAGGAAACGGCAATTGGCGTAGCCGAGATTGGCGACGGCGTTGAGCGAAATGTCCGGCACCGATTTTCCGAACACCACGTGAAAGACCAGCAGGTCATCGATCGGCGATCGCGGATAGCCGATACTCTTTGCAAAATCGTCGGAGGACTGCACAGCGAAGCGTGCGCCGAACAGGCCATTGTAAATCGCGACATCGCCGGTGGTTATCGTGCGCGGCGTGGCGTGGCGGATCGTCTGGCCGACCCGGAAATCCTCAAAGAAATTCCCCGAAAAGGTTTTTGCCATGGGCCTATCGTGCTTTGTGCGGTGCGGTCACGTGTCGTTTATGGACAGGCTTTATGCGGGCTTCAAGTGTGGCGTTGCGAAAAGCAGGCGTTTTCAGACCCGTGACTTTCAGCATCGCTCACAAGGATGTGAGGGCGCGCGACCGGTATGATCTGGCGACCCGCCATGGATCATTTTTGGTCAGACGATCAATGGACGGCTGTCGAAGCCTGCTGGCGTTCCGTTATCAATTCCGCATGCACCAGATAGCGGTCCGGTCCCGGAAACGTCGCATCCAGCGGCCAGCACGTGGCAAGAATGAGATGGCGGCCATCGGCAAACGGATCGATGCCTGATCGATCCCAGTGCACGACCGATGTACCCGACACGCGATAGCGGTATGTCTCGCCGGTCTTGAGTGTGACACGGATCTCGTCGCCGGCGACGATATCCTTCAGGAAGCGAAAATGCGTGTCGCGGTGCGCGGAATAAACCGCTGTGCCGTGACCGCCCGCGTGTGGCGTCGTCTCGACATGACCGGGCCCGAAGGCGAGCGCCTGTCCGCTGCTTCCATGCAGCACAATGGCATTGGCGTGCAGCCGCGGCACTTCGATGCGGGCGATCGGCCAGGTATCGGCCCATGACCATGGCTTGACGGTCTGTCCCGTCTTGATGGTTTCGGTGAAAGCCTGTTCGAGCAGGATCTGTGCGAGTTTTGCTTTGGCGTGCATCCACAAACCTTGGGCTGACAAGGCGAGACCGGCTGCGCAGAGAAACGCCGCTGCGATGATATGTGGCCGGACGAAATGTTTGAGGCGTTTCATCGTCGATATCCGAAGAGAGAAGGCGCGCAACGCATTAAAGGGGGCGCATGATCTCGGCGAAGCTCGCTTTGCCGGATCATGCGCTGGAGGGACTTTGGGCAAGGGCCCCTCCGTTGATCGGCGCGCGGTTGGCAAAGGTGGAAGGGGGTTTGCCTTTGGCCGCGCACCGATAGGACCGGGCGTCAGGAAGCGAGACGCTCCCGGAGCCGCGAGATCAGCAGGACGATCAGACTCAGCGCGACGAGTGCGAAGCCGATCATCATTCGCAATTCCGCATCGGTTGCGGTCTTCGGCAGTGTCACGCCGGTATTGACGGCGCGGGCAACGACAACCGGAGCAGGCGCGACCTGCATGCTGCGGGCGGCAGTGACCTTCATGTTGGAGGGCATCGTTGCAGGCTTTGCGGCGGCGTCACGTTGCGGCGTGCCGGGCGTTTCCTGCGACGGTGTTGTCGGCTCGGCGCGATCGTCCTTGCGCTGAAGCTGCGGCTTTTCGCCGAACACCTTGTCGAAGTCCCAGCCCGCCGGCAGGTTCAGCGGCAGGTCGGCTTTCACGAGCCGCACGC